>CAITLA010000032.1 GCA_903893135.1 uncultured Syntrophaceae bacterium
CCGGAGATGTTCTTTTACCGAAGATAGATTTTCAGGAACCTTTAAAGGTAGAGATCGATCATTTCATTGATTGTATCGAACAGGGAGTTCAGTGTATTACCGGCATCGAACATGCAAAAAAGGTCATCGCGATCCTCGCGTCGTAAGAACGGACCCGAGCATGCCTACACAGTATTATCTCGCCGGCCATTCTGCAGATAGTGTTCCAATTCAAAAACGGGCTCTGACAGGTCTCCCTCGATAAACATACGGAACCATATTTCCATGCCCAGCGCCAGCCAGAGAAAGAAATAGTGCCAGCGCAGTCGCGGATGGGGCGGATGATCCATAATCCTCTTCAGGTAGTCGTAATTCAGTAATCCTCTCTCTTCCACCCGCTTCCTCGTCAAGACGCTCTCGGCAACGGTCTTCAAATCCTTCTGGAACTGATAGTAGGGGTTGAAGCTAAAGCCCCATTTCTTTTTTCTTAAGGTATATTCCGGCAATACCCCTTCCATGGCCTTCCTGAAAAGATCCTTGGGCCGGTTTCTTTTCATTTTCAACTCCGCCGGTATGGACATGGCAAATTGCACCAGGTCTCTGTCCAGGAAGGGCACGCGCACTTCCAGTCCGTTTGCCATGGAGGTGCGATCTTCGTTCATCAGGAAATCTTCCTGCATTTTGGTGTTAAACTCCGCCCAGAGCACCTTATCCAGGACGCTTCGATCATTTAGAGAAAAGAAGTGGTCGAATTGCGTATGGGTCTTCTTGAGGTTCTGTCTCAAAAGCACGGGTCCATAGACATTCTTATAAGCCCTCTCATCGTAATCCCAGACGTTTCTCAGTATCAGGTAGTACCGGGCTGGATCACCAAGGGAAAGAAGCATCTGCAAGCCCCGGCGATACTCATCAAGAGACAATGAACCACACGCATTCTCAACAGAGAAGATGAATCTGCTGAGAGGCCGAAAAAACCATGAGTCCAGAGCTTTTGGCACGGCGGGATAGAGAAAGCTTGCAGGGTAGATATATCTGTGAAGCTCGTAGCCCGCAAAGAGCTCGTCCCCGCCAAGCCCGCTGAGACAGACCTTGACGTGACTCTTGGCAAATCTGGACAGAAGAAACCCCTGCAGGATGTTTTCCTTGGGCTCTTCCGCATGCCAGATAACCTCCGGGTATTGACGCAGAGGGTCAGGTGATATGCTTATTTCATGATGATCCGTCTTGAACTGCTCTGCTATGATACGCGCATCTTCCAGTTCATCCGTAGGTTCATTGAATCCCATGGAGAAGGTCCTGACGGGTTCACTGGAAAGTTCGCTCATGTACTTAACCAGGGCACTCGAGTCAAGCCCCCCTGAAAGATACACGCCGAGGGGCACATCGCTGATTTTTTGCTTCCGGACTGCTTCGCGAAGATAATGTCTTATTCCCTCCACACAGTGGTTCTCATCTGCGGGAACATTCTTAGTCCTTAGCAGATTGAAATAACGGTGTGTCGAAATGGCGCCATTCTCATATATCATGTAATGGCCAGGCAGCAGCCTCTTCACGCCCCGGAAGAGGGTCCCCTCGCCGGGAATGAAACGCAGATTAAAAAAATAATGGATGGACTGGTAATCCGGCTCCCGCAATACAGCGGGGTCTTGAAGGATCGCCTTGATTTCGGAGGCAAAGCGCAGGGTCCGACCGTCAAAATGATAATGCAGGGGCTTGATACCAAAATAATCCCTGACCAATAGAAGTCTCTTTTTTCTTAAATCCCAGAGGGCAAAGGCGAAAATACCATCCAGCCTGATCAAGAATTCTGGTCCGTACTCCTCATATCCATGAATCAGCACCTCTGTATCACTGCGGGTTGCAAAGCGGTGTCCGCGTTCCTGAAGTTCCCCGCGCAGATCCTGAAAGTTATATATCTCTCCATTGAAGACAACCCAGACGGTCTGATCCTCATTCGCCATGGGCTGGCTGCCCGTCACAAGGTCGATGATGGACAGGCGGCGATGCCCAAGCAACACGCCCTCTCCCTGATAGATGCCTTCACCATCCGGCCCGCGGTGGGCAAGGGAAAGGGTCATTTTTTGAATGATAGCGGGATCGGCGCCAGGGCCGATTATGCCGCAAATACCGCACATCAATTTAATCCTTTTCCCATCGGCTTCTTAAATCTTGCATGATTCAAGGCAGTCACGCCTCAGTATAGCCTACAATTCGCCGAAACATTTTCCATTCCGGCGCATATGCAAAAAAGCGAAATTTCCATCGTAGCAAGGCATCTAAACGGAAGAACATATAGGCAGGGTAATGGTAGAATTTGATATACCTCTGTTTTATTTCTCTATGCCAAAACACGAAGCGGGAAATGAAGGCCAGGTTTTCCAGCATGGAACAATCTTCCGAGGTAAGCCAAGGCAGCCTGCAGTTGAAGAATGTCAGTTGCGCCCATTCTTCAAGAGACTGGGGCGGCTTAAACGATCTCTCCGATATGATTTCATCAAACAGTGGATTGCCCGGATACGGAGTGTAAATACATATCGCTGTGATATAAATATCGGGGTTTATCTCCTTTATCCGATCCATAAGATCGAAGGTCATAAGGCGCTCCTGCTCGGTTTCGCCGGGAAGTCCCGCCATGAAGGATGTATGGACGCGCAGGTTATACTCATGCGTGATTCTGGCCATGCCCAGAATATCTTTTATGGTGATCTGTTTGTTGATTATATCCGACAATATCCTCTGAGATCCTGACTCAGAACCGACAAACAGAATGTGTATGCCGGCCTTCTTCATCAGATCAGCAAAAGCCGCATCCACGCGGCGCGCCAGAATATCTGCCCGGCAAGTGGTGCTCCATTTGATGTCCAGATTATTTTCGATGATTTTTTCACACAAATACTTCACCCGCTTGAGATTGGAAAAAAAGTTGTCATCGTAAAACACGATATGGCCGACGTTATAGCGTTTCTTCAAGACCCGGAGTTCTTCAATGACGATATCCGCATCCTTTGCACGCCATTTTCTGCCGTTATAGAGATAGTTAAAACAGAAGCGACAGCGAAAAGGACACCCGCGCGCTGTTTGAATGCCTATTTCGGAATATTTCGTAACATCCACCAGATGCCATGATGGCATTTTAACCTTGTTCATATCCAGAAATGGCCGTTGTCCAGTGAAAACAACCGATCCATGTTCATCATGGAAATAAATACCCTTGACTGTTCTTAAGTCTCCGTTTGAAAAAAGACAGTCCGCCAATTCGACGACCACCTCTTCACCCTCTCCCGCAACCACAATATCAACCCTTGGATCCTGGAGTGTCTGTTCCGGCAGGATGGTGGCATGTATCCCGCCACAGACAATAACTTTTTTCGGATCAAGTCTTCTAATAAATGTCGCTATCTGCAAGGCATATTGAATTTGCAGGCCAGTCATGCTCGTAATGCCGACAAACAGACTATCCGGTAATTCTTTTTTGATTTTCTCTTTATAATCCGCCTCAACGCGAGTATCAATAATGACCGGAACAAATCCCGCATTTTCCAGATTGGGACAAATGGAAAGCAGGGATAACGGCGCCTGGGGGATCAGGGCATGGGGCCCCAATTGCGGATAGATCAGCAGTATCCGCTTTCTTGCCGCGCCCGCTTCTGTAATATGTTTCAATTTGAGTTCTAAATCATTATTCATTAACATCGTGATGCCCTGAGTGCCTTTTTATAGCGAATATAAACGTCAGAACGAGGGACGTCAAAAAAGCCCAGACGATAATATACATACGATGGTAAAGTAGTCCAGCCAAAACCTGTTCCCTATTCAATCCG
>CAITLA010000033.1 GCA_903893135.1 uncultured Syntrophaceae bacterium
ACATAGCAAATGATGCGTTGCGGAAACTGAACGACTACACGGCAGAAATAGCTGGAATATGCAACGTGGACTATAAACCAGCCCATGTTGTTCGTAAGCTGCTGGACCTGGAAGATGGGAATGGGACCCGCGCCGACAAAGAAATAACGCAAGAAGCGAAACTGGATGAAGGCGTGCATGTAGAAGAAAAACCAGAAACATCTAAAAAGGGCGGTAGAAAGAAAGTCCAGGTGACAGAGGATACCGGGATGTCGCAGCAGGAGGATGCGACACTTTAATCACCGCCAAGAATGGGCGTAAGGCTCCGGCAGAAGGGGATGTGTGATGAAATATATGACTGAGAGAGAAGGTGTGTCAGGTATGAGATGCACGATGTTAATTGTAGCAGCAGCACTTGTTGTAACAGCTATATACAAATACGATTATAACTCAATTGCTGAAACTGCCTCCATGCCGATGTTTATCATCTCATCTGCTGACAATAATCAATCACATGCGGTCTCGAGCGATAAACAGCTTATGGTTCCCGTAAAGCTCAAGTCATATACCCCAAATCGGAATATTAATAAGGACCATGAGAAAAAGCTCAGTGGTCAAACCCATTAACCAAAGGAGAAAAGATATGAAGGTAAAGTTGCATAAAACCATTATAGCAATCGGCTTGTCAGTGTTTCCAAGCATGCGAGTTTATTTGCGCCGGCTACTGCCGGGTATCGTCCCAATTTGCGTGCTTGCAATAATTACGCTGTTAGTTGACGCAACCGCAGCTCACGCTTTTATCGCACCGGCCGCAGGAGATCCGTTTTATCCGGCGTATAACTTTATGAAAAACACAGTCATCGGTGGGGCGCTAGGCACCACGATAGCCATAGGCGGCGTGGGCTATGGGGTATACCAGTTCGTGAAGCACCCGGAACTGGGACTTTTGGGCACCCTCGGCGCAGGTGGCGCAGTTGCTTGTCTTGCACAGCTCCCGAACATCGTAGTAGGCCTGGGGATGATCATCTAACCAAACCAATCTGAACACAAAAAGGACATTTTTATGATCAACAACCGTTTCCCCAGATACCTGCACTTGCCGGTAAAGGTCGCCAACAAGGTGGAAATCGAAGACATAGCAATTGGCGTCTCCATATATGCGGTAGGCTACATGACCTCATGGGCGGTGTGGGTTTTGGGGCTATTCGTGATCATTAAATACATGAAAGCTAAAAAAAATAATCCCCGAGGATTCTTGCATCACTGGATGATGAAAATCGGGATTAAAAAAGTGCCGGGTTATCCGCCTCTTATTGAAAGCAGATTTATAGAGTAAACAACCCGAACACCTGCATTGAGAGAGGTGGCCGAACCCCTCAGCGAACAAGGAAGTTTCGTCTGGAAGGACGGAGTAGTTGAAGAAATTCTTGAATAGAAGGAGGACGGTGCTTTTTTTGATGAGAAACAAAATATGCGCCGCACATTATAGATGAACTATAAAAAATATCTATCCAAATTCGACAAGATTCAGGCGTCCAATAAAGTATTGACGCTCTTTGTGTTCATAATAGGGGGTCTTGTCGTAATAAACATATTCGTGACAATCTCGATTGCCACAAATGAAAAGACTGTCCTGGTTCCTATGGGTCTCAATGCAAAGGCGGAAATATCCGAAAACAAGGCGGACGTACAATATTTAAGGCAATCTGCGAGGTACGTATTAGGACTGCTCCTCAATTACTCGCCAGCCACTGTGAAATCTCAATACGAAGAACTTCTTTTGGTGTACGATTCGGAGTCTTATCCCGCTGCCCGGACACGTCTTTTTAATTTAGCCGATGCGGTAAAAACCTCACAAATCTCCAGTATATTTATGCCGCAAACTTTTTCTGTCGATCAGTCAAACTCTTGGCTCAAAGTTCAGGGAGCGAGGAAGATTTACAAGGATGACCGAACGAGCACCAATACGATGGAAACATACCAGATATTTTACAAGATAAAGGGAAGTACGTTCTATGTTTCCGACGTGAAAGAGGTCGAAAAAATATGAAAATAACAACAATCACCTTATTAATAGCGATGTTGCTGATTGCGTCCG
>CAITLA010000034.1 GCA_903893135.1 uncultured Syntrophaceae bacterium
ACCAGACACGATACCAGCATCGGATACGGCGGCCCTGATGCATCGTTTGACGCCCTCGGGATTCGGTGCGGTTATGGAGCCGCCCATGCGATGCCCTCCGCAATTGACAGCGCCTCCGAGAACTTCAGCATAAATCCTCGCTCCACGTTTCAGGGCGGATTCCATGTCTTCAAGGACCAGAACTCCGGCCCCCGAGCCGGGGACAAAACCGCATGCCGTGGCGCTCATAGGCCGTGAAGCGGCCTCCGGGTGATCATTAAATTTCCTGCAGATGACGCGCATGGCGTCGAATCCGGCCCAGATATAGGGGGATGAGCCTTCGGAACCACCGGCTAAAATCCTTTTCGCAAGACCGTTGCGTATTCTCCACATCCCTTCAACAATAGCTTCATTACCGGTGCTGCAGGCAGATGAATTTGAAGTCACCTGATTTCCCAGGGCCAAGAGGCCCGCGATACTTGCGCTTGGTCCGCTATTCATGACCTGCTCTACTATGCGGCTTCCCATGCGGCGTACTTTCCCTTGGGAGACCATTGGCACGAGAATGTTTGTAATTGTATCCATGCCGCCGATTCCGGAGCCGACAATCACACCTGTATCCCAGTCCACAGTCTCATCGTGAATGTCAGGCATGTTGAAACCTGCGTCAGTCCATGCGTCTACGGCAGAAACAGCGGCGTATCCGATGTTTTCGTTCAGCGACATCAGTGTATCTTCATTAAAATAACCCTTGCGGATATTGTCAAAGTCCTGAGGGGCAGCGCCTATCTGGCAGGAAAAGTTCAATTCCTTAAGTTCAGGAAAGAACCGGATACCGGAGCGGCCTTTCCGCAGGGCCTCTTCAAAATTAACCAAACCATGAGCATTGGGGGCTGTTATCCCCATCCCGGTTATGACAACTCTCCTTTTCAACTAAAGTAAACCTCCATAGAAAACATTAAGTGCTAAATCCGGGAAGGTACTCCCCTCCCGGCAAGTATACCGAAACTCACCGTCTCGCCATTTTCTCTTTCCATGGAAACCTTCACTTTCAGATTTCCCATGCGAAAATAGACTTTGTGACCTTTAACGATCACCCTCTCACCGGGAAGCACGACCCCCGTAAACTCCACCCCTTCGGCAAGGGTAAATAGTGTAGTCAACTTTTTTGCATCCTCCATGGTTGTATGCATCTGCCTCATGTGAAGATAAAGGCCGAAGGCAACAACCCCCGTCTGTGCCATGGCTTCAATGAGAATGACACCCGGAGTGATCGGTTGGCCGGGGAAGTGTCCCTTATAAAAATACTCATCCTCACGAAACCGGTAAGTGCCTACAATGTGCTCATCATCCAGCTCCAATATATCGCCGATAAAGCGAAAGGGATGCTCCTGGGGAACACTATTTAGAATCCGCGTCATCGTTTCCCGATCAGCCGCCATAAAGCCCCCCATTCACATGGATGACACTTCCCGATATATAGGATCCCCTTGTTGCGAGAAAGGCCACCACCTCAGCCACCTCCTCGGGGCGTCCTATGCGGCCCAGGGTAATATTGTCGAGTATCCTCTTTTGCACCTCTTCGGGGAGATTTTGTGTCATCTCTGTCTCAATGAATCCCGGGGCAACGGAATTGACGAGGATATTCCTTCCCGCCAGTTCTTTCGATAGGGACTTCGTAAAAGCATCGAGGGCTGCCTTTTCCATGGTGTAGGGGATCTGGCCGGCATTGCCGGTATGTCCCACGACACTGGATATATTGATGATGCGGCCTGCTCTCTGACGAAGCATGAAGAGGCGGATAATTCGTTTGGTCAGGTACCATATTCCGCGCAGCAAGGCCCGCTGGGCATCGAATTGCTCAATCTTCATGCTGACGATATCGGCATTAAGAGATAGTCCGGCATTATTGACGAGGACATCCACATGTCCCGCTTTCTCTTTAACCTTGTTGACCAGGACTTCCACCTGATCGATATCTGTCAGATCAGCCTGGAGAAGAAAACCGTCCCCAATCTCAGAAAGAACAGCCTTTGCCTGTTCCTCACTGCTCCGGTAGTGAATACCCACCAGAAATCCTTCCCCGGATAGTGCCCGGCAACAGGCCGCGCCTATTCCTCTTCCACCACCCGTTACAATGGCAACAGGTTTCTCGCTCATGATCCACTCCTCATGATGCCGCCGATAGAGTTTACGGATCGCTTCGGATAGTCGGGATAAATGATCCCTTTGAAAACACCGGTGCGGGCATCTTTAATGTGGGCAATCAGTTCATTGTCAACAAAAACTTTACCGTCTCCGATTGCAATGCTTGCCCCTGAGTCCTTCAATTGGGCGAAGCGTCTCACTTCAATATCGTAGCGGACGCATTTGTTGTAGGGGCGAATCTGACCGGTAAAAGTAATCTCGCCGCAACCCAGGGCCCTGCCGGCGCCTAAGGCGCCGCGCCAGACACAGTAAAAACCCAGAAGTTGCCATACTGCATCTACACAGAGGCAGCCCGGCTGAACCGGGTCCCCGGGCATGTGGCACTGAAAATACCAGGCATCCAGTTTGATGTCCTGTTCGGCTACGATCGAACCCTGTCTGCCGACAGTAGTAAACGAGAGTACCCGATCTACCATGAGAAAGGGAGGCGCCGGTAAACGGGCCTCAAAATTTGCAGGCGGGTCATCTATCAGGGTCCCGTAAGAAAAAGCGATGAGTTCCGGGAGCCCGAAGCTCTGACATTCTCTGAATTCAGCATACTTCATGATTATTCCTCTACCTGTAAGATCATATGTGCCCAGGATAATCCCGCCCCGACTATGGCAATGGCCACATGATCGCCCGGTCGAAGATCATTCCAGCGCTGGCTCAGAACGACCGGCGCACCGGAGCAGCCGGTATTGCCAAAAAAGTCAACATTGTGCCAATGATTATTCTCCGTAATTTGAGAACGTTCGCAGACAGTTTGCAGCATGCCCATATTGGCCTGATGACCGATAAAGATAAAGCGATTGCCATTCAGGGAGTAGGCCTTTTGCAGCATGCGAATAGACTCTGTTGTCTTTCGAATGGCAAAGCCTTGCACGGCGTTCCCGTCCTGCTGGAAGTAACCCATGCGGGGTATCCTCACTTTGTCCCAGCATGATGGTTTCGTTTCATAGGCGCATGCCGTGAAGAATTTGCGCGACGGCACCGTGGCAGATACAATGGCCGCGGAACTGCCGTCACCGAAAAGTACCGCGGATTTTCGATCGGCGTAGTCCACGCAGCGCGTGAGATTTTCCGGATTGACCAGGAGGACAAAAGGCGGCAGCGCCTCGGTCCTCATGAGGCTGACAAAATGCACCTGCGTACCAAAACTGGTGCAGGCGGAATTCACATCGAAGCAGGGTACATCGATTCCCAGTTCGAAAGCTACGGTAGAGGCTTCCGCAGGTGATACATTATCCGCTGCGGAGCTGCCGGAGATGACAAGCCCGATGTCTTCCTTCTTGAGACCGGCACGGTCAATGGCCATCCGTGCGGCAGAGGCGCCCGTTTGCGCGTTATTGTAAAGACCTGCCGCGAAAGCTTCTCTCGGGTCTCTATTTTTCGTCTCCTTTATATAGTCCAAAGGGAGCACAGTGCGGCGTGTATGAATGCCGACTCTCTCCATAATCCATGTCTCATTTGTCCCGATATCCATCTCTTCCAAAAATCTATTGGTGATAACATTCTCCGGGTGGAAATGGCCCATACCGTGAAGATAGAGTGCACTCATACAAGCTCCCTTCCGATAATCATATTCTGGACCTCCCGCACACCCTCGTAAATGTCGATGATGTGTGCATCCCTTGCCAGCTTCGAAATTTCATATTCTGACATGAAACCATATCCGCCGTGAAGATGAAGGCCTTCGTTGGCACAGAACAAAGCCGCCTCCGCGGCTGCATTCTTTGCGAGGGAGGCATACATGCCCCTGTCGTCCGCTTTTTCCTGAACCTTGAAAGCCGCTTTCATCAGCGCCATATCCGCAAGTTCCACCTTTTTCCACATTTGCACCAATGTCTCTCTTGCAACTGGCAAATCACAAATTCTTTGCCCGAATTGCTTGCGCGCTCTTGTGTATTCCAAAGTGACATCCAATGCCCGTCTGGCGAGACCCACACCAATTGCTGCAACCATGGGACGCGCATAGTCAAGAACGTCGATGACATACTTGAAGCCCTGCCTCCGATCACCGATTATCTGATTGTCATTGATGACTACATCCTCAAAGGTGACAGTGGCCGTGTTTGATAAACGCTGTCCCAGCTTGTCTTCCGGTTTGCCGATGATGATATTTCCTCCTGTGGGGAGAGTTATCTCTTTGCCAATGGCGAGATGCGGATCTGAATTGGAGGGAAGTACCGGCAGGGCAGGAACAATTAAGCAGGCCATGAAGTTCCCCGTCGGCTTCCCGACTTTACAAAAAACGGTAAACTGTGAGGCATAGGACGCATTGGTGATGAAACACTTGCTGCCATTGAGAACATACGTCCCATCGGGGCCCTTTTTGATATACGTCGTCATGGCAGAGTTATCGGAACCGGCGCCTGGCTCCGTCAGGCAGAAAGAAGCCATTATGGGATTCTCGACAAAGGGGCCTAAGAAAAGAGTCTTCTGTTCGTCCGTACCATGTTGGGCAATAACTATATTTGCCAGGTCATTGCACATCGCCGACGTTGAAATACCCGTATCCCCATAGGATAGTTCTTTGATAACAAGGGCTGTAGAAACGGGATCAACCTCAAATCCCTTAATCGATTCAGGAATGCTCAGATTCAAAATTCCGAGCGTCCAGGCTTTCTGGATAATTTCCCAGGGAAAAGTGTGATTCTTCTCTAATTCCATAACCTCTGGTATGACCCCATACCTGACAAATCTTCTAACCGTATCCACATACATCTGCTGACTACTTGTGAGATTGAAATCCATTTCTGAAATCCTTCGTGCAATTTTTGCCATAAACTTCTAAGCACACAGCATTATCTGTGCCACCAGGGTGATTGATGCACCTCTATACACTATAACTGGTCATAATTATTGACCAATTTATGATTCAGTTAACTTTTCTGAATGGCTTTTAGAAGGGGATATTACAGTCTTATAGCGCGTAGTTTTCTTTGCAGTGTGAATAGGGCTACGCATCATAATGATAGTGCAAAAAAGAAGCCATTTTGCTGGTCAAACTGTTCGCGAGAGGTCTTCAAAGAGTGAAAGAGTGAAAGATTTATCTTGACAAGGTAAAAATATATGGAGTATCTTCCCTGCATCAAGGAACGGGTTGATTTGCCAACGTCAGAAACTTTTTACAAAGGAGGTAAGAATCGATGAGGAAACTGTTTGCAATCATTTTATCAATTCTTTTCGTTGTGGCGGTAACGTTTACATTAGTAGGTTGCCCATCAGCACCAGAGAAGAAACCGGCTGAGCCTGCCAAGAAAGAAGCGGCAGCCCCTGCCCCAGTACCGGCGCCAGCACCGGCCCCAGGAGCGCCCGCGGCCCCACCAGCGCCACCGGCACCAGCGGCCCCTGCGCATAAGTAGCATTGGTAATATCTTGAAGGAAAAAGGCGGCCGAGCATGTTATAAGCATGCTCGGCCTGTTTTTCCCCCCCCAGGGTTTCAGGCCTTTCTTTTTTGTCTCTCTTGACATCCTCCTTTTTTATCTATATCTTCAGTCACATACCATTATTTAAGAAGACGATTCTCTATGGAAACCTTCACATTAGCAACGGTCAGTCTGATAATTTCCCTTGCCCTAATTATAAATAAAAAAAAAGTTCCTGCCCACCTGTCTTTTGCTTCCCTTTGTCTCGCCATTTTTTTCCATAAGAGCGGCGCCTTCTTCTGTGGAATCTTCACCGGTCATATTTGGAAAATTATAGAATACGCAGGATTGATAGCCATTCCTCCCTGTTCGTTACGATTCATCCGCTCTCTCCTTCGTGAACAGACCTTCTTGACAAAAAGAGATGTTATATCGGCCACAATTTTCAGTTTTGTCCTTGCCATGACCCTTTTCTCCCCTCTTTACAGTTGGCCATACCTGAAAACTTTCCTCTTAATATATGCCGGCGCGGCACTTTCTGTCTGTTATATTGCCCTTATCAGTTATATTAGAAATAGGCCCGTGGGTGTTGAGAGAACCCGGATGGTATATCTGGTTGTTGCTTGCGGTGCGACCGCAGTCCTCAGCGCGGTTGATATATTCTATTATTATGGATACTCCTTTCCGCCAGTCTCCAACCTCTTTATAGCAATTCTGCTTTATTTTGTCCTGATTCTTGTTACGCACCTTCGTTTGCCGGAGTTGCATGAACTCATGGGAAGGGCTCTCGTGCTCTCTATCATCACTCTTTTTGCGACTATTACATTTACCCTTATCGCTGGATTGTTCGGAAAGGGGGAAACGCCTCCCTTCACCCATATATTGTTGGCGTCTCTAATAATTGTTATCGCCATCGAACCTTTCAAACTCGTCTTAAAAATGATGTTCAGCTATATATACCCAGGAGGCAAGGATGTATTCACATCCCTTTATGCCTTCGATGAAATGCTGGAGAAAGAGAAGTCTCTCCTCCTCGAGGAAATGGCGCCCGTTTTGGCTCATGAAATACGAAATCCTCTGGGTTCCATCAAAGGCGCCGCCCAGTACCTTAGATCGGAATTGAGCGCTGGTGATTACCAGAGGCTATTAGACGTTATAATAGAAGAAGTAGACCGGTTGAACGGCGTTGTATCTCAGTTTCTCAATTATGCCAAACCATATACCCTTAAATTGAAGATGCAGGATGTTAATCAGGTTATTGAGAAGGCCATATCAGTCATCAAAGCGAGCCCGCGTTCAGATAAGGTCGTCATTGAAAAAGAGTTGCGTCCTGATTTACCCTTCATCGATTTTGATGCGGAACAGTTGGTTCAGGTAATTCTTAATATAGCATTCAACGCCATAGAGGCAATGCAGGAGGGCGGGACCCTGATTTTCAGGACGTCTAAGATCAGCAGCGGTGACGGCGAGGCGATAGGCATTTCCATCAGGGATACGGGAAAAGGAATCAAAAAAGAGGAAATGAAAAATATTTTCAAACCATTTTTCACAACCAAAGAGCGAGGAGTAGGTCTTGGTCTTGCCATTAGCCAGAAGATCATCAAGAATCATGGCGGCCATATCAAGGTTAAATCCATTCCTCTCCAGGGCAGCATATTTTATATCAGGCTGGGTGTCACGCCTTGAGAATGGTGAGATAAAGACGGTCGAGAAATTTTAGGTATACTATGACAGCAAAGATATTGGTCGTTGATGATGAGCTCAACATGCAGCTGGTCTTGAAGGCCCTGCTGAAGAAGGAAGGCTATGACGTTGCCACGGCATCGGATGGAATCGAGGCCTTGAAAGTCCTCAAGAGCGGTGGCGTGGAGGTCGTCGTGACTGATCTGAAGATGCCGAAGCTGGATGGCGTGGGTCTTTTGGAGCGGGTGATTCGTGATTATCCATCCACGCCGGTTATTATTATCACCGCTCACGGGACTATTGCCACGGCAGTCGACGCTTTGAAGAAGGGCGCCTTCGATTATATCACCAAACCTTTTGAAAGGGATGAATTGAAAAATATAATCCATAAGGCCATGAGGACCCGAAGGCTCAACGAGGAAGAACTCCTCGTCAGCCCCGATGATATAGACCGGCAAGGGATAATCGGTTCCAGTGAACCCATGTCGAAAATCTATGATACGATCAAGAGAGTGGCGCCGACGACGACGACCGTGCTCATATCGGGGGAAACGGGCACCGGCAAAGATCTCATAGCCTATGCGATTCACAGAAACAGCCCGCGCAGGGATAATCCATTCGTTAAGATTAACTGCGCTGCCATTGCAGAAAATCTTATAGAAAGTGAACTGTTCGGGTATGAAAAAGGGGCTTTCACGGGAGCAGTGTCCACGAAGCCCGGGAGGTTTGAACTTGCGGATAAGGGGACCCTTTTTCTCGACGAAGTGGGAGAAATTCCCAGGGACATGCAGGTGAAGCTCCTGCGGGTTATCCAGGATCACGAATTCGAGCGGGTCGGCGGGCTGCGCACGATTAGAGTGGATGTAAGATTGATTGCGGCAACGAACAGGAATCTTCTCCAGGACGTAAAAGACGGCAGGTTCAGGGAAGATATTTACTACAGGCTCAATGTTTTTCCCACACACATCCCTCCTCTGCGGGAAAGAAGAGAGGATATTCTTCCCCTTACCGATTACTTTATTGAGAAATTTAACGGCAAGTTAGACAGAGAGGTCAAGCATATCGATTCGCGTGTTAAGGATGTTCTTGTCAGTTATGATTGGCCCGGCAATATCAGAGAGCTGGAAAATTTCATAGAACGCATTGTTCTCATGGCTGTCGGAGACACGATTACTTTTGAGGATATTCCGCCGGAATGGAAATCAGCAGCCGAGGCGATTTCCCTTTCCCAGAAGGCAGGTCAGAAAAGGCCTTTCAAAGATTTCGTGAAGGGCCACATGGAAGAGGTGGAGAAACAGACCATAATACAGTGCCTGGACGAGGTGGGCGGCAATGTCACGAAAGCGGCTCAGCGTCTCGGTCTCAGCAGAAAGGGTCTGCAATTGAAAATGATAAAGTATAATCTCCGCAAGGGATAAACGGATGATACGGAATATTATCTCTTAATGTAGTGCAGGACTTTAGGGCCTGCTGGAACAGCGCACCTGAAGGTACGCACTACGTTAGTTACGAAGAAGAGATTGCCGAGCAGCATCTCCTCCCACAGCGCTTTCAACAATCTCCCCTCTTTTCCAGGTGACTGGCCCTCATACCGATGAGTCGCACTCTCTTCTTGAGTTCGACCCTCTTGAGGGAGGCGAACGCCGCTTTCCTTATCTCCTCTTCTCTGTCCGTCGACTGCGGGATGGTTGTGGCCCGCGTGACTGTTTCGAAATCGCTGAACCGGACCTTTACGGTGACGGTCCTCGCTTTGAAGCTGTTGACTTTCATGTCTGTGACAACTTCCCTCGTCAGGTCCGCCAGTGTCTTGGCTATGAACTGCCAGTTTGCTATGTCCTTCTGGAATGTCGTTTCCCTGCTTATGGATTTGGGTTCCCAGTCGGTGATCAGGGGGCTGTCGTCAATCCCCCGTGAGGCGTGATAGAGATAATTCCCATAAGATGAACCTAACCTGTCGACCAGTGTTTCCAGGCGTAGAGAGGCGAGCTCTCCTACAGTTTCAACGCCCATGTCATTCAGGTGTTTCTCTGTCTTTGGCCCGATCCCCCAGAGTTTCCTCACGGGCAGCGGCTTGAGGATGCGTTCCACATCCTCTGGCATGATTACGGTGAGGCCGTCCGGTTTATCCATGTCCGAGGCGATCTTGGCAAGAAGCTTGTTGGGGGCGATGCCGATGGAGCACGTCAAGCCCGTCTCGTCTTTGATGTCTTTTTTAATTCCTTGCGAGATTTCTTCTAAAAGATTATCGATTGCCGATATGTCGAGAAACGCCTCATCAATTCCCACGTCTTCGATGACGGTAGAGAATCTCCTGAGGATGCTCTTCACCTTCTGTGATTCCCTTGAATATGCTTCGTAATCGACAGGAAGAAAAACGGCATGGGGACAGAGGCTGTAAGCCGTCTTTAAAGGCATGGCAGAGTGTATGCCGAACTTTCTTGCTTCGTAAGAAGCGGTGGCTACGACCCCCCTTTTTGTGGGGTCCCCGCTGCCCCCTATTACCACAGGCGCGCCAATTAACGAGGGTTGCCTTTTCTGCTCCACTGCTGCAAAAAAAGCGTCCATGTCGATGTGCAGGATTAGTCTCAAGGCTAATTGCTCGGATTATTGCCCAAAACCCGCTCCAGCGGCGAATACCCGGGTGTACAGAGATGTGAAGCCGTCCTTGCCGGTTGCGAGCATCAGTGCGAGGGGCATCGATTTTTTACCCAGCTTCACCATCTCTTCCGCCGTCTTTCTTATGTCCCATTGGGCGTGCGTATCTGCCCGCAGGCGGGCGATGTGGTAAAGCTCCCTCACATTAATTTTCATGGAAACGCGCCTGCGATGGGCGTTGGTGAGGATATAGCCGGCAGCAAGCGGGATGAGCTCTTTAATTTGGTCATATGTCTTTTCGGTTTCGGCTACGATTTCCATGAATGCGTCATACATGCCGATTTCTGATACGGCGGGTGGAACTGTTGCGCCAAGGGCGGGATCATAATCCTGACATGTTATTGTTGCCATACGGTGGCGCTTCATCTGTGCAAAGCAGCTTGCGCTGATGAGCAGCTCAAAATGGAGCTCCGCATTTTCGAATTCACGCAGGACCGGATCGTAGGACTTGATGTGCTTGAGTGCTGTTCTTATGAGAGACTCTTTCTCGCGTCTATTCATGGAGGAGACCATTTGCAGGCACCGGGACATCGGCAAATCCGACGATGAGTGGATTAGCGATGCCATGATTCTGTCATCTCCATCGGGCGTGGCATACACGAGGGAAACGTATTGTCCGCTTAAGTCCGTCGGCGGTGGAGCGATTTTGTGTTCGCTTTGCCGCATCAGTGTGGACAGCTCGTCCCTTAGATTCCGCCTCGTCAAGCAGTCGTAGTCCGTGGCCTCCGTGTAGCGGATAAGAGAGGGGGTCGTATCTTTCGTTGCCTCATAGAGCTTCCGACTGTACTCCTTTGCCTCGGCTAAGGGATGGGCGGCAAGACGGCGGAGCATAAGCTCGAGGTTCCTCGCATTGATGGTCATTCCAAGCTGTGTCTCCGTGGCAAGGGAAATGACGTAGCGGGCGTCTTCCTTGGCCCAGCCTTCCAGCATGGAGCGACTTGCGGGGTCTGCTGCGAGGTCCTTGTGCTTTTCAAAGATGTGGGGCTTCAATTTCTCAAACAGTTCGTGATACAACCTGTTCTGTTTACGGATGATGTCCACAAAGGGCCCTTCCATGCTGGTCTCGCGGATTTCTTCGGGGATGACGAAATCGTCTTTCAGCCGCACGTAGCGCTGCGATTTTTCCGTATAAGAACACAGGCGAAACTTTTCGATTTCCTCCACCAGTAGCCGGGAAACGCCGAGAACGTCGATGTTGAAGACGGCATGCTCGGCTACGGAGCTGTGTCCCATCTCAAAGACGATGTTCTTGTTGGACAGCCGCGCCCTTTCCACATCCTGCCTGGCAGCGGCGCGCAATTCATCGACGGGCTTGGGACTGCGGCTGATCCGGGCGTAGGCGGCGGAGATCGTCTCCGGTGTGAGAATCTTGGCTTCCGGACGCAGTTCTTGAAATTCCCGGATTGTTTCGAAATCGAGATTGTAACCGGCGAGGATAATTTTCATAAAATTGACATCCTTACCATTTAACGAGTTCAACATGGGACAGCGTCCGCCCCAGGAACCCTTCGCCGATCGTCTGGAAGTGATAGGGCACGTCGGTGACAAAGAACCGGTATTTCGGCTGCGTGCGCTTGTTATTCCCAAGATGCTTGCTGGCGAGGAGATTTGCCGTTATATCCGCCATAGCTTCAGCGGAGTCCACGAGACTAATATCCGGCCCCGCGATTTCCTGCAGAAGAGGCTTGATCAATGGATAGTGGGTGCACCCCAGGACAAGGGTATCGACATGCTCCGCCAGAACCGGCAGTAAGTACTCCTGGGCAGTAAGCCGGGTGACAGGGTGATTCCACCATCCCTCTTCGACCAGAGGCACAAACAGGGGGCAGGCCTGGGAGAAAACTCGAATGCCCGGGTCATGCTGGTGAATGGCGCGGGCATAGGCATTGCTGTTTATGGTTGCCGGCGTGCCAATGACACCGATACACTTGCTGTGCGTTTCGGCTGCTGCTTTGCGCGCTCCTGCATCGATTACGTCCAGGACGGGAACAGGAGAAAGTCCTCTGACGGTCTCATAGGCGACGGCGGCCATGGTATTGCACGCGACAATGAGCAGTTTCACATCTTTTTGCAGCAAAAAATTTGTGATCTCTTTGGCGTATTGTGTGATCGTTTCCGGTGATTTCACGCCGTATGGAACCCGCGCCGTATCACCGAAATAGATGATGTTCTCGAAGGGCAGGCGTTCCATGAGGGCGCGAACGACCGTTAGTCCCCCGATGCCGGAATCAAACACTCCGATTGGATGACTGGACATTGGCTGCATGAGAACTCCTTTTTTCGCTGAAACAGTCTCCTATTTAACACAGCCTCTTGGAAAATCAAAGTCAAGAATTGTGCGCTCTAAAGAAGCTTTCTGTTGAAATTATCGGATAAATAAGATATTTTTTCACAGATCATATCGCTTGGAAAAGAAATTCTCTCTCATATCAGGAATCTCATGCGTACTTTAAAAGTTCAGAATATACTTTTTTTCACGATTATGATCTTTGTCTTTCTTCTGTTTCTCTATCTCCTCGCGCCTTTCTTTTTTCCCATATTCTGGGCGGCGGTCATTTCGAGTATTTTCAGTCCCCTCTATAAACTTCTCAACAGGAAATTGCATAAGCCGAGTGTGTCTGCTGCCGTTATTTTTCTGGTGGTTGCCGTCATCATAATACTGCCGGGAAGCATCATCGGCAGTTTGTTGCTCGGAGAATCCATGCGCATGTATGAGTCCATAGACGCGGATGGCGGCAATATAGAAAATATTGTAAAGGGCATTACAGGTGCAGTAAAAAATAACGTCTACGTGGCCAGATTGCATATCGATGAACAATTCTGGACCGAAAAGTTTTCTGAAATCGCCAGAGCCATTTCCAACTACATCTTTATCAACCTGAAGGACCTCACGCAGAACACCTTTGTTTTTATCGTTCAATTCTCTGTCATGCTCTATACATTGTTTTACTTTATTCGCGACGGCGATAAGTTTTCAGGGAAGGCTGTTCGGGTTTTCTCCCTGGGGCAGGGGAGAGAGAAAGTTCTCTACGAACGGTTTGTGGCGACGGCACGAGCCACTTTGAAGGTGACACTGATTATCGGGGGCATTCAGGGAACACTGGGAGGACTTCTTTTCTGGCTCACCGGCATTGAAGTACCACTGATGTGGGGTGCCGTGATGATATTTACTGCCATTGTACCGGTTGTCGGCTGTTCCATCATCTGGGCGCCCGCCGGCTTGATAATGCTGATAACGGGGCATTTTGGGAAAGGTATGATCATTCTGGCTTTCGGTGTTCTTGTAATCAGCATGGTGGACCATTTTCTTCGTCCCATACTCATCGGCAGAGATGTGCAGATGCATCCTCTGTTGGTTTTCTTATCAACCCTGGGAGGGTTATCGTTGTTCGGATTTTCCGGCTTCATAATCGGCCCTATCATCGCTTCCCTGCTCCTGGCCATCTGGGCTATGTACGAAGAATTCTACCGGGGTACATTGTCAAGCGATTAGGGAGAAATTTATCTGTGCCCTATCAGACAGCATCCTCAACACCATATCCTCTCGATCCCTTCGCATATACTCAGGGTCAACTCCCGGAGGAATCTTGAAAATACCTCCCTTCGGTTGGGACAAGGATTTCTCGCTTCGCCGCGAAATGACGTACGGGCAAAATTACCAGATGATGTGCGTGACGACATGGATAGCCGCGGAGATTAAAGCTGCCATGGGAATCGTCAATATCCACGCCCAGACGATGTTTCCGGCCACCCCCCAGCGAACGGCGGTAAGTCTTCTTGTGGAGCCCACCCCCACGATGGCGCCTGTAACTGTGTGGGTTGTACTTACAGGGATACCAGCTATAGACGCACCTATAATGGAAATAGCGGCTGCCATTTCTACACAGAAACCCCCTGTGGGTTGAAGTTTTGTTATCTTGGTGCCCATTGTCTTGACGATGCGCCATCCCCCAGACATAACGCCCAGGGAAATGACAAGATAACATATAATTATGACCCAGGTAGGAACGTAAAAGGTCGGACCAAGCATCCCATGGCTAAAAAGAATCATGGCGATTACACCCATTGTTTTTTGTGCGTCGTTGGATCCATGCCCCATACAGTAGATAGCTGATGAGAGTAATTGTAACCTTCGGTAAAATTTATTAGTCTTGGCGAGGGTCGAAAATCGGCTTAAATTCAACACGAGAATCATCATAGACAGGCCGAGCACAAGCCCGATAGTGGGAGATAAAACAATAAAAACGGCTGTCTTAATAATACCGCTCCATACGAGGACACTTGTCCCTCCTTCCATGAGGCCCGCGCCGATGAGTCCGCCGATGAGGGCATGAGACGAACTGCTGGGCAGTCCGAAATACCAGGTAATGATATTCCAGATGATCGCACCGCACAGGGCGGAAAGGATGAGAGAATCATCTACGCTGGTGGGATTGATGATGCCGGTACCTATGGTATTGGCTACATGGACACCGACAAAAAAGACAGCGGCAAACTCGAAGAATGCCGCCCAGAGGACGGCATATTTAGGAGGAAGTACCCTGGTCGATACAACTGTCGATATTGCATTGGCAGAATCGTGGAAGCCGTTGAGAAAATCAAAAACCAAGGCTATCAGAATGAGAAAAATAACAAAAGCGAATGAGTCAGGCATAGTTATTTCGGAAGAAGCTGTTAGGCATGTTTCAGGACGATACCTTCCACTATATTAGAAACGTCCTCACACACATCAAGTGCCTCTTCGATACGCTCAAAGATTTCCTTCCATTTGATCAATTCGATAGCATCTTTTTCATGCTCGAAGAGATCGACCATGGCTGTTCTCAGGACAATATCGCCTTCGTTTTCAAGTGTATTGATCTCCACGCACGCATCGAGGATCATTTTGGAGTTTTTCATGTCACGCATGGCATGGACGACAAATTTCACCTTCCTGATGGCCTCGTTGAGAATCTTTGCCTGATCGATAATTACCTTGGTTGGCTTCTTTACCCTATAAAGGTTCATCCTGGCCGCCGAGGCTTCAATCATATCCAGGATGCTGTCCATCTTATTGACCAGGGCATAGATATCTTCACGGTCCAGGGGGGTGAGGAATGACTTGTGCATTTTTTCGTAGGTTCTGTGGGTGATGACATCCGCCTCATGTTCCAGCTCTTTGAGTTTGGTTATCGTTGGAAGGGGATATTCGTATTTTTCAACCATTTCCAGAAAGAGTTTGCCCCCTTCTTCAATTTTATTGATGAGTTCCTCAAATAGATCGTAAAATTTTTCTTCTTTGGGAATAAATCGCATCGGCCCTCCGCAACGATTCTAGCGTGCTTCTACGTGTTATTATGTACCATCCCTTAACAAACAGGACCTCAACAGTTTACCATTTCTTAAGGGAAACTTATGAGCGAATGCTATCTACCGGATTAGCGTTAAAAAAGCAACTGTTTTTGGCCGTTAATATCAGGGCAGATACCCCGGGAAAGCCTTTGGATGAATGGCCTTTGATTATAGTATCTTATCGTCTCCCAGTGCAAAAATATCAAAATGACATGGCATCTCGAATGATCCGTTCCATTGCCTGGGTAAAGTTCAATCCGGATCGCTCGAGAGCGGCATAAAATCCCCCATCGGGAGACAGGCACGGATTTGTATTTACCTCCAGCACCCAGGGCCTGCCGGTATTGTCAATACGGAAATCGACTCTTGCGTATCCCCGCAGACCAAACACCTGCCAGCACTGCAGGGCTAAAGCCTTCAATTGGTCAAGCAGCGGTTCATCCTCCTTCGGAAAATCAAAACATCGTGGTGTATGATGATATTCAAAGGAGTCTTCAACCCACTTGGAGAGGTAGTCCACTACCCTGACCTTGCCCGGCGGAAAATCGTCAAAGCGAATCTCAGCCGGGGAAAGGACATGGGGACCTTCGTCTCCCGCGAGAAGCGACAGATTTAATTCCCTTCCCTCAATAAACGCTTCTGCAAAACATGCCATGCCGAGTTGTTTCTGCCTGGATGCCATTGCCTCGCGGAGTTCGTGCGGATCTCTTGCATGGATGATGGA
This sequence comes from uncultured Syntrophaceae bacterium, assembly GCA_903893135.1. Lineage (GTDB taxonomy): Bacteria > Desulfobacterota > Syntrophia > Syntrophales > UBA2185 > Fen-1135. Next base: position 15,932 of record CAITLA010000034.1, read on the forward strand.
ATCGCTGTTGAGCCACGTGGAAGCGTGTTCCCAGACCGCTTTGATGATATATGTACCTTCGACAAGATGTCCGCCATAGTTCTCATGTGGCAAAAACAACAGGGGCGTGGCAATGCCCGCTGCATTCAGGATCTGTTTGGCGAGAACCTTGTTCGACGTGAGAAATGTGGCTTCCGTCCTTGCGCCTGTGTAAGGGATATTTAAGAAGTCCAAAATGGATGGGGCGACGTGGATCAGGCTGCCCTGTCCCGCCATTGTTTCTACAAGATTGAAAACGAATACCGGCCGCAGGTCCCGCAGCATGTCGATTATGTGGGCGACATTCAGCGAGAAGGGCATGGTGGTGGGTTCGTATCCCAGTTCCGAGAGGGCAGACGACACAACAGCGGCCTGAACGAGGGCATCCTTTTCATCAGCGCCCGCTTCCGCCGACACATCGCTGTGCAGTACGACGGCTTTCAAGGATTGTACATCAGCGTGGTGACTCATCGCCATTACGACAGGAGAGACAGGTATGGTAATACGGTGACAGGGCGGATTCAGCGGTTGGGCAAACAGCGTACGTGTCCTGGATGCGTTTTCGCGCCGATTCCATGATCATGTTGATGAGCTCATGATAGGTAACACCGGCAAGCTTGCAGATTATAGGGAGGTCCGAATGGTCCGGATGCAGGCCGGCTAACGGATTAATTTCCAGGAAATGCGGCAATCCCTTTTGATCGGCACGTAGGTCGACTCTGCCTGCATCTTTGCAACCGAGTCCCCGCCATGCGGCAAGGGCTGTTTCCTGGACTGTTTGAGCCATGGAGTCATTGGCCAGCCGGTATTCCACAAGCTCCTCACAGTTCTCTTTGTTTATGTAGGAATAGACGCCTTTCTCCGCATCGTCTTTAAGGTGGACTTCCATGACCCCGAGTACGACGGCGTCTTTGCCCGTTCCGACTATACCCACAGTGAACTCCCGGCCGGGAAGAAAGTGCTCGACAAGGACGGGTTGCCGGAAGGTTGATAACAGAGACCGGCATACGAGGGATAACTGCTTTCGGGAAGTTATTTTTGACGAGGCGTTAATGCCCTTGCTGGTGCCTTCGGCCACGGGTTTAGCAAAAAGCGGAAATGGAAGCGAGACTTTATCAATATCATCCTCTTCGTGAACAACCACAAAATCCGGCGTGGGGATGCCGAGGTCGCGTATAACACGCTTGGTCATGCCTTTATGAAGGGTGAGCGAAAGAATGAGAGGATCGGAAAAGGTGTAAGGGATGTTATAGACATCAAGGATGGATGGCACCTGGGCTTCCCGGCTAAGCCCCTCCATGCCTTCGGCAATGTTAAAGACTATGTCCCATCTGCCTCCGTATGCCAGCCTTTTGACAAGTGACCTGATGTTGCCTATGCGATCGGTCAGATAACCTAAATCCTGTAACGTCTGCTCAATTGCATCTATCGTATCAGCCCGGTCAAACTCTGCAGTCTCTTCTTCATTGTATCCCTCTGCAATATAATCATCGCGAAGGTCGTATGTAATTCCCGTCCTCAAAGTGATACCTCAGGGATTGTCCGGTTGCAACAACTGGCAATCCGGATAACGATAGATATTCCCCTCGTAGTTTCGGAGCATCAGATCATTGCCATCCCGACCGACTGCGTAATCGGGTATCAGGGGGATTTTACCGCCGCCACCAGGGGCATCGATGACGTATGTCGGTACTGCATAGCCTGTCGTGTGCCCGCGCAGACCTTCGATGATATCGAGTCCGGCTTTTACGGGAGTGCGAAAATGCGAAGATCCGGGGATCGGATCGCACTGATAGAGATAATAAGGTTTAACACGTACCTTGAGCAGACCGAGAACCAGTCGCTTCATGGTTTCCACATCGTCATTTATTTTGTTGAGCAGGACTGTCTGGCTGCCGAGCGGTATGCCCGCATTGGCAAGGCGGCTACATGCCTGACTCATTTCAGGCGTTAACTCATCCGGGTGGTTCACGTGGATGCTGATCCAGAGAGGGTGAAAACGCTTTAACATGTAGGTGAGTTTCGGAGTTATTCTCTGCGGCAGCACAACGGGTATCTTGGTGCCGATACGCAGGATCTCTATATGGGCAATTTTTCTCAGCCGGCCCAGAAGCCATTCCAGTCTTTCGTCGGAAAGAGTCAGAGGATCTCCGCCGGACAAGAGCACGTCACGAATCTGAGGATTCGCTTCTATGTATTCTATGGCGCCTTCCCACGCATCAGTGTTTGACATGGTCCTGCCGTGGCTCCCGACCATGCGTGAGCGCGTGCAATACCGGCAGTAGGTTGAACAGGTGTCCGTAACAAGGAAAAGGGCGCGATCCGGGTAGCGGTGTACGATTCCCGGAACAGGGCTGTCATGCTCCTCTCCCAATGGATCATCGGCTTCCACTGCAGTACGGTGACGTTCATCGGTTACAGGCACTACCATCCGTCGCAGCGGTTGTGATGAATCGAATTCGTCAAGAAGGCTTGTATAATAAGGTGTGATGGCGACCGGTATTGAGCCCTCATGATGGTTCATGGCATTCCGCTCGTCTTCCGACAGCCAGATGAATTGCGAAAGCGCATCGACATCCTTTATGCGGTTGCCGTATTGCCAGTGCCAGTTGCTCCATTCGAGGGATGTTACTTCAGGATAGAAACGCTTCCGAAAAGCCCGTGTACGTGGGCTTTCCTTAAAACGAAAAACATATTGGACACCCTTTGTCTTAATGACCGAAGGGCCAAGGAGAGCATTATATGATGTTAATATGTCGTTTGTGTAATTTTCAAAACCAACAAGACCTGCTGAACTACCCGGAGGTTCAACCTCCTCCGTAAAAAGGGTCTCGTTTTCCATTCTGTTATCCTCCTCCGTATGCAGGGATGATAAAAAATTTCCCCCTTCTTTTTTTTGTGTAATATATTTTTTTGTACGCTGTTTATAAATGCTTGTCAATATTTTTTTTATTTTTTTTGAAAAAAATTTATTTTTCTTGAAATAAAAAAAATCAAACATTAAAATGCTGACAAATTTTTCGATAAGTGAGCATATGCCTGAACTTCCCGAAGTAGAAACTCTGTGCCGACAATTGAGACGGACGATTGTTGATAGAGAGATCCTCAGTATGGAGATCCTTGATCCCAGGCTGGGAGCTGTGGACGGACTTACGGGAAGGAAGATCACTGCCGTTACTCGTCAGGGTAAGGCCGTGGAGATAAAGCTTGATGACGATGCGCGGCTTCTTCTTCATCTTCGCATGACGGGCAAGATGGAGTGGCAGCGCGCGTCTCGGGCATTACATCCTCACACCCGTTTCATAATTGAATTTTCTCATGGCAGGCTTCTTTTAATCGACCCCCGGCGTTTTGCGACACTTGTCATCACGGCAGACGGAAGCTCTCAAGCCTTCGTCAAGGATCCTTTGCATGATTTCCGGATCGAAGAGTTGCACAAAATCGCGCGCGTGAAAAAACTTCCCGTGAAATCATTCCTGATGGATCAGCGACGCATTGCCGGCATTGGAAACATTTATGCCTGTGAGATTCTCCATGAAGTATCCATGAGTCCGTGGAGACCAGTATGCGGAGTGTCCTTGCGGGAGTGGAGGAAGATTGAGAGAGCGACGAAAGAGATCCTTGAGAAAGCCATTACCTGCCGGGGTACAACTGTATCGGATTGGCGCGATCTGTTTGGCCAAAAGGGTGAGTATCAGCATGAATTGAAAGTTTATGACCGTGAGGGACTTCCCTGCCTTCGCTGTCGCGGCATTATTCAGCGTTTGCGCCTGAGCGGCAGAGGGACTTATTTCTGCCCCACCTGCCAGAGAAGATAATAATCTGATCATCGGAGCGGAAATAATATTTCAGAAGAACCCAATGACAGGAGAAGCTGATGTTTCCGAAGAAGGCCAGGTGTTTAATGGCAAGACAGCGGCTTCATCAAATTTCAATAACGTCTTAAGGGCATCACAGCTAACATGCCCTTAGCAACGGGACAGCATTCTACCGCTTGGCTATTGCCAGTGTGTCACGCAGCATCCCCAGACCATCCCTGATTTCAAACGTGCCCGTGTACTTGCGGATGTCATCGCTTGCGTACTTGATGACACAGGTCGGGGTTGACTGAGCCTGATATTTATTTATGATCTTATTGAGCGCCGGATACACCGGTGAAAGGTCATACACTGCGATGGGAATGCCCTCCGCCTTAAGCGCTTTCTTGAGCTCATCCTCAGTCTGAGCAGTATGATTTCTTGCCAGGGAAAAGAGCACCCGCCGCGCATTGAGCACATTTTCGTAATTCTTTGCCGCCTTTGCCGCATACAGATAGTACCGAGCATACAGACGGGTTTCCTTATGGATAGGAAGATCGACGAAAGTCACCCTCACGCCTCCTCCGGAAAGGAATTCTTTCACTGCGGGGTCAATCTCAGACTCCATGGCCTGGCAAGGCGGACAGAAGTAGTCAGTGAAGATGATCAACTCGTATTTTCCTGAACCATACGACGGTACAATTGATTTTTCCGCACCGTACGCGGGTGTCGCAGAGCCGGAGAATGTGAGAATCAAAAAAATATATCCCAGGATAACGAAAGCAAGAAGGGGTAGTGGACTCTTGGCAGTGGGAGGAAGCTTTACGGCGCCGAGGCCATAGACGATCCGGTTTAACCAGCCTCTCTCCTGCGTTGGCTGTTTTTCGTGGTTCAGAATGAAGGCTATAATAATCATGGATGCAAAGGCCAGGCAGTAGGGGCAAAACACATCCTCTCTGAATTGGAATGCGATGAGATACAACTCAACGCCTATCCCTGATGCTAGGAGGGCACGGACGTATGGCATTTTCCTCCCGGCGGTAAAAACGATGATCATAAGCATATACACGATACCGATGTATGACAGGTCAATCCCGAAGATATCCCCCTGCAGGTAAGAGCAGGCAGTTTCGCATGCCTTATAATAAAGCATGATTCCAATACCTGCAGCCGCAAGGATTATTGTTATGACACTTCTCTGTGCTTTTATCTTTTCCACTTTATTTATTTTGATGCCATCGAGTCACAGTTCGTCATAGGGTAACAAATTCTTGCGAACTCTATCAATTTCATCTCGCGCAAGCAAGGGATGAATTCTGACGCATCTGAAAAATCAACATTTAATCCTTTTCAATCCCTGCTTTTCTTATCCACCCTGAGACCTCCTTGTCTTCAGGGATGGACCTGTCCAGGGGTATCAATGTCCAGTGAAAGCGGTTATTCCGGGAAGGAGGCTCTCTGGAAGTCCTCAGCTCATCCCCTGATGAAGCCTGCTGCCTTGCTTGCTCCTCCGTCCTTTCGTAACTGTAAGGTGAGGATGCATTGACAAAGGTTAGTTGCAGCTTGCCTGAATACATCCCATATTTATAGGATTCAAGAATGGGTGTCTGTCCTTCCCAGAGAGGTAACTGGACATACCTACAGTCGCGTCCGCCCAGGACGAAATGAATCCCCGGGGCTGCCCTGATGACCTCCTGCTGACGGTCTGAAGGGAGAGCTGAGAGAAGTATAATTACATCCGCCTTGCCGCGAAGAAGACCTATCATTTCCCGCGCCGTCTTGACCGGCTCCGCAACCAGGAATGTTTTCCCTGCTTCCTTATATATATCCGTCTTGATGTCCGGAGAAAGAAGGCCGAAGAAGGCGACGCGGATAGAGCCGACTTTTTTTATGATGTATGGTTTGACGATCGAAGTCTTTGTCGAAGGATCGACGAGATTGGAGGAGACAAGCGGGAGCCCGCGGGATGCCTCCTTGCGCAAGAATGCCAACCCCTGCAGCAAATCTAAATCACCCACATTTATTGCTGCGACTCCCATCCGCATATATGCGCGACTGATCAGCCTTGCCTTTATGTGTGATTGCTTCCGATTGGCGCCTGCCCATGCACCTGTGAAGAGATTGCCGGAATCGACTACCAGAAGCGACCTGTCTTCGCTTCCTATCTTCTCCACGAGGGATACTCGCCTGGCCAGACCGCCAAGCACCCTCTCTCCTCAGGTAGGACAGGGGAACAGATGGCCCTGCACATTGCTGCTTTGAATAGCTGTCAGTTGTATTGCATCGGCAAGTGCACTTGTAAAAGGGAAGGTCTGGACGGCGCAGAGAAGAATCGCAGACGCTATCATGAATTTTCGCGCGTGACTGAATAAGGCGCTATGTTTATCAGGAACTCTCATTTTCTAAACTCAATGAATGTCATTATGAAGAATGAGGCATTCACTCTCCTTCTTCCGGCCCTGCGTGAGCGACATTTACAGGGCAGGACAGAATACCTGTCGCTGGACATGACGTCGCCTCAAATTGCAGAACGGGATGATCGATGGAAAAACGACAAAGGAGTTCATGTCGTATCTTGGCGGCAATGTCATCGACCTTGCTCAACAGCTGGTCCTCGACGACGACGTGGGCAATGAGGGCGACACCTTCAGTTGCAATATTCCATACGTGGAGATGGTGAATCTTCTCCACGCCTGGTACAGCTTCCATCTCCTTTTGTATGGCATGAAGATCGATACCAAGGGGTGTGGCATTCATGAGGATTCCGAAGGCATCTTTCAAAATGTCCCACCCGCTGTACAGGATCAAGATCACAATGACCCAGGAAACGACAGGATCGAGCCAGTACCAGGGTTTGAATATCCATATGATACCCAGAACAGCCACCCCAAGGGAGGTTATGGTATCGGTTAGCATGTGCAGGAAGGCACTTCGTATGTTAAGATTGTCATGGGCCTCCGGCCGCAGCATCAATGTCGATAACATATTTCCCAGGAAAGCTATGGAGGCGATGAGTATAACAAGGTTGCCTTGGATGGGCCGGGGATTCTGGAGGCGGTGCCATCCCTCAATGGTGATAAAGAGGCCGGCGCCGAAGAGCACGGCTACGTTAAACACGGCGGCGAAGACCTCCATGCGTTTGAAGCCGAACGTATGTCTCAGCGTGGGTTCACGCCGTCCGATACGCAGGGCTGAATAGCTGATCAACACGGACGTAAAATCACTCAGATTGTGGAGGGCATCGCTGATCAAGGCCATGCTTCCCGATACGATGCCGCCATAGATCTGAACGGCGGGGATGATCAGGTTCATGACCATCGTGGCTATGAGCCGCTTGCTCAAGTCCAAGAATTTGAAATAATGTCTTCTATGTTTTTCCATTTTGTCAGCAATTGAGATCTATGACAACTCAGCTTTCTCTTGTCAGTCTTTTTGCCGTATTGACCATGCTAACCGATATTGCCGTGTCCACTCAAGGAATTTATAATCGATTTTATTATTGTCAAGCAGAAATAGCACGATTTCGTGTCCTCGCCCGGCTGCTGTAAAGAAGTGGCGGCTGGACATGTTTATGCATTGACGTATTTGAAATCAAATCTTATAATAACAAGAGAGATGTGAAGATCAGATGCAGACAAAAAGCACCAGAGACCGGATATGGAAAATTTCTGCAAGAGAGAGACGATGATGAAAAAAATATTAGGTCTCTTGGTTTCACTAACATTTCTTCTTGTCTATTCCAGTATGGATCAATTAGGGGCACAAGTCAAAGGAGGGGGAAAAATGGAAATTAAAAGCTCAGCCTTCAAGAGTGGCGCAAGAATACCGGCAAAGTATACCTGTGACGGTGTGGATGTTTCACCCCCTCTGGAGTGTGGCAAATTGCCGGCTGGCACGAAATATCTGGCCCTCATCTGCGATGATCCTGATGCGCCCATGGGAACATGGGTTCACTGGGTAATCTATGATATACCTGCGAACATTACAAGCTTGCCGGAGAAATTGCCGCCGCTGAAAGAGGTTACCAATGGCGCAAAGCAGGGCATGAATGATTTTCGCGCCATCGGTTATGGAGGACCATGCCCCCCGTCCGGCGAACACCGCTACTTTTTTAAACTCTACGCCCTTGATGGTCCGACGGGGCTGAAGCCAGGGGCTACTAAGGCGCAACTCCTGGCAGCCATGAAAGGACACATACTTGCGGAAGCGGAATTGATGGGAAAATATAAAAGGTAGCAAAGAAAGAAATGCGCGAGCCATCCTATCTGAAACTGTACAGGGAAGGAAAGCTTCAGGACCGCATTGATCGCGCTGTAGAACTGTTGAGGGACTGCTCTTTGTGTCCCCGGGAATGCCATGTAGATCGGCTGTCCGGGGAGCTTGGATTTTGCCGCACGGGGAAAAGGGCGAAAGTGGCAAGCCTGCACGCCCACTTCGGAGAAGAGTCCCCCCTTGTGGGAACGGGCGGTTCAGGCACTATCTTTTTCAGATCCTGCAACCTCCTTTGCTACTTCTGTCAGAACTATGACATCAGCCACGATGCAGAAGGCGGTGAGGTAGAGCCAAAAGACCTGGCCGACATGATGCTGAGTCTCCAGAGGCGGGGATGTCACCATATCAACTTTGTAACACCGTCCCACGTAGTACCGCAAATCCTCCAGGGGCTTTCCATCGCCATCGAACGCGGCCTCAAGGTGCCGCTCGTCTATAATACAGGCGGATACGATAAGGTTGAGACATTAAAGATTCTGGAAGACATCTTTGACATCTATATGCCTGACTTCAAGTTCTGGGAAGCAAGGTGGTCTGAAAAATTCTGCAAGGCCCCTGATTATAGAAAAATAGCCGCAGCGGCAATAAAAGAGATGCACCGCCAGGTCGGTGACCTGCTCATCGATGAATCGGGTATTGCAGAAAAAGGGTTGCTGGTGCGCCACTTGGTCATGCCTAACGACGTTTCAAATACGGGGGAGGTCATGACATTTCTCGCCGATAAAATTTCGGAAGACACTTATGTAAATGTGATGGATCAGTACCATCCCTGCGGGAAAGCAACGTTGGACCCCGTAATCAATCGCCGTCTTACCAGGACGGAGTATGCCGAAGCCGTCCGCCGCACCAGAGACGCAGGCCTTCACAGGCTGGATTCCTGGCGCTGAAGGAAGTACATAACGGCAAGTTTGAAATAGAAGCGCATTCCAAAGGACCGCACAGGGACGGTCAGCTTTTCTTGTTTTGCAGGTAGTCTCTCATCCCCTTGATGCTGTTTACGGAAAAAATCTTTTCCCGGGACTGCACATCTTCCGGAAGGGTGCCGTAGGTGGATAATCCCCTGTCATTTTTCAGCAGGTCCGCGTAAACGCTTTCCTCGAAAGGATCACTTCCCATCCGATGGTGTTTCTCCACTGTAGCGAGCCAGTTGTCCAACTGGTTGAGAGCCGTATCAAATATATTTCTTACGTCCTGCCTGTAACCGTAATGTCCGAAACATACATGGGAAACATTGAGGGAAGCGGCCTTTTCCAGGGAATTACGGTAAGTCTCGTAGATAAAGGGAGGCGGTGTCGCGATACGCAGATATAGCCCCTGGTCCAGGGGATAGTTTATTCCCGCCGCTTCTCCCAGAAA
>CAITLA010000035.1 GCA_903893135.1 uncultured Syntrophaceae bacterium
CGATTTCAAGGCAAGGGAACAGGAACTGGCCAAGGTCAGGAAGATGCCTGTGAAGGATTGCGCAGAATGGCTTAATGTTGACGAGTTGCTAAAAAGGATTGAGCAGAAGATCAATGTACTGGAATCAACCGGCAAGCATACCGAGTTTCATTCATTTACGCACAAAGGCACTGTGTACGTGCGAAGCGAAGCACTCTACGATGCTGCGAGGTCTATGTATCCGGGGGCCAATGCGATAGATTTTACATTCGAATATCTTACTGACGCAGTTATCACTATGGCGAAAAAGAATATTATAAAAAAGCTGGGTGACAGTAAAAAACTACAGCGAGGGTACGATGCGAACGTATCTCCGACGGGCAAGTTGTACGTTGTTACTATAGTTGAAAAAGAAACTAAGCAGCCCAGGTATTATCTTGTTCCTCTGCCGGTGGAACAATTCGCAATTACGTCAGGAGAACTTGAGAAACGTAAGAGCACAGATGGGGGCTGGCTATTCAATATAAAGGACGTCTCCGAGCATAAAATGCAGAAAAAAAACAAGTAGCTCAAGAAAGGGCACGGTTTTATGAAGTGGAGAAATCATATGATAACCGGTTACGCACTTGCCTATGCGTTAACGGGGAATTATGCAATATCGTTAATAAGCCTGCCTATGTCGATCATGCCTGACATTATAGAACACATCCCCAAAGTTAAATACCTGCAACAACAATTCCTGTCTCACAGCATAATCGTATGGGGCACCTTATCCCTTATCGCATACATCATTTCCCCGGTCGGAGGTCTGCCGGCAGTGGCTGCCGCAGCTACGGGCACCATATCACATCTCCTTTGCGACAAGTTCTTATGGAGGCTGAATCAATTGCCGGCGTTAAGGTATTTAAAGGTCAGATCTGCCATCGAATGCATTATTGCGCTTGCGGCGGCCATCCTTACCTTATGGTACAGACCCGTGGAGATACCATCGGCGGAGGATGTGTTGAGGTACGCACAAGGAATAATTTATCACTTTACGGATCTGCGATTTGCGGACTGGGTTATCAGCGTCCTGCCGTATAACGTAATGGCGATTGTTTCCCTGGGAGTGGCCGTGTGGATGATTATATTCCGGGATCTGGTCACCTACGGCATGGGCGTCATAGTTTTGGCGGTAGTCTTATTTTTCATAGGACAGGCATTGGCGCTCCCGATCCCATGAGCCCGGGATCCCTCAGCGGGTTAAGTCATCGTAGAAGTACATATTATGTAAGGGAGGTATCTTATTATGGCAGCAGGACAAGGACCAGACTCAGTACTTTTTGGATTTTCGGGTACACCGGTAAGATCCAAGACGTTACTTGATGCCTTATCTGAAATACAGCAGTACGCTGCCGCGGAAGCCAAAGGAGTAATGCCCAGAGAGTATTTGACCGCCAAGGGGGAGGCGAGGCTTTTCGGCATCGGTTTCGTTGCAAGTTTGAGTAGTGTGATCACTACCTTTTTTCTTGTCCCGCTAGGTATGTACGTTTTGCTGTCACCCGGCGATAAGGCGACAGCGGTAATACTGTTTGCCTGGGCTTTGATGGTTTTTATGCCGTTGTGTATGGCGGGGTTGTTATCGACCTTGGCAAAGTATCACAACAAAGGCCTCGCCGGATTCGCGACCAACTGGCTGTTATGCGGGGTATCAGTTGGAGGGGTTATCAGTTCGATGGTCGCTTTCGCCGGATTATACCTTATTCTTAAAAAAGTACTTCTCGGCAGTTATATATTGCTGAATGCAACGTATCCGAAACTGCCGGTAGTGCCCCAATACATATTAGCCATACCTCTGCCCTCCGCATGGTTAATCCTCGGACTGCATGTCTTCTGCCCGCTGATCCCATGTCTATGTATTCTGTATTTCAGGTCAAAGAACCGTGAGCGACAACTGCAGACCGGAAGCGAATCGGTCAATCAGCAGGCAAGCCAATCAACCGCCATATTACAATGAAAGTATATATGCCGTGAGTATGCCTAAATGATTGACCCCCGGTTACCAGGTACGATGGTGATTGCATATATTCAAAAACCGGACCCCTTCCTGCCGGGGTTCAGGGCATATTTGCCGGAAATATGCCGACGCGCCATACTGCCTAACCGGAATGTTTCACGGAGAAATCGGGTTGGAGAGTTTACGTGGGCAGTCATTATGTCCGAAATGGACGATGGGAACGTATTAATATCGCAAAATGCGGCGCAATACTTCCGCGGCTTGATTGAATGTTTCCTCTGTGTGGATGATTCTGAATACGTCGAGGTAAAGCGGATAGCGCACGTAGCCGGAAGTAAGTTTGTCAAAGTTGCCGTTACTTCAAGCAGCGGATTTGACCCGGTAAAGTTTTGTCGTGAGAAGATAGAAGGACAGATTAAAAGATACACGGATTTGAAGATGATATTCGTGCAGCACGAAAGCGATATCATCCAGTATATAAAAAATTCTTTGTACCCGTGCCCCAAAAACTCAATTCGAGAAGTAATATATAGACAGCGTGACCGAAAAGCGCAGGTGTTCGTCGAAGAGAAAAATTTCCCTCTTTGCATAGGGAAAGGCGGAGTTAACGTAGTCTCCGCAGTAAAATTGCTGGATATTGCATTAGTTGTTGAACCAATTGTCACTGAGAAAAAATAAAGAAAGGGGGTCGATCTGTTTGAGTGCACTATGGCCCCGGGAGCCCCCCGGGGAATTGATACGCCTGTAAAAGCCAGGCACGTTGGGAAAAGGAAGGCGGCGCTGTCCGCTGATAAGATCAAAATAACACGTGAGGAAGGAATATTATGATCGAAGAATCCGAAAACATCTTAAGACTAAAAAAGGAACTGTTAAAGGATCCGAACCACATCCTGTTTGTAACCAGGTCAATAGAGGGGTATGCGCTCGGCAAGGTGGCCCTGCAGACAGACAAATTGATTAACAGATTAAGGTTCCGGGCAAGACCGGCAAATAAAGAACAGTGGGCAAAGACGGCTGGCGTAATGGACCAGATAAGCGAGATGGTAGAGAAATTCAAAGGCGCAGTTGCTGAAATGACGGAGTACAGGGATACCGTCCGTATCACAAATAATGTCATAGAGAACGAGGAGGAGGCAATAAAATCAATATATTCTTTTGTCACTGTTCCGCGTACCACGGCAGGGAAATCGCTATTCCCCCTGATATGCAGAATTGACGACATAATATTCTCATACCGTAGCAAACACGAAGTATGGGAATCGGTCGCCAAGGCTACAGACATAGCAAATGATGCGTTGCGGAAACTGAACGACTACACGGCAGAAATAGCTGGAATATGCAACGTGGACTATAAACCTGCCCATGTCGTTCGTAAGCTGCTGGAACTGGAAGATGGGAATGGTACCCGCGCCGACAAAGAAATAACGCAAGAAGCGAAACTGGATGAAGGCGTACATGTGGATGAAAAACCGGAAACATCTAAAAAGGGCGGTAGAAAGAAAGTCCAGGTGACAGAAGATACCGGGATGTCGCAGCGGGAAGCTGCGACACTTTAATCACCGCCAAGAATGGGTGTAAGGCTCCGGCAGAAGGGGATGTGTGATGAAATATATGACGGAGAGAGAAGGTGTGTCAGGTATGAGATGCATGATGTTAATTATAGCAGCAGTAGTTGTTGTAACAGCTATATACAAATACGATTATAACTCAATTGCTGAAACTGCCTCCATGCCGATGTTTATCATCTCATCTGCTGACAATAATCAATCAC
>CAITLA010000036.1 GCA_903893135.1 uncultured Syntrophaceae bacterium
AATATCAGAATGATCAAACGTCGCATAAGAGGTCCCGTCTCTGCGTATACCCTGGATTAAATAAGCTGATAGCGTAACTCTTAAAAAGGCGACAGGAAAATGTTTTTTTTCTTGACAACTGTCAGCCATATCGGATTCCCGCTTTCGCGGGAATGACAAAATTGCTGGTTTTATGCAGTTTTGAAAAGGTCTCTAATTATATTTAATACGAAAGGCGCTTCGTGAATACCGAGCGCGGTCAAAAAATGATGTAAGATGAGGTCTCTGCCATGGGAATGGATAAAAAATGGTGGTTAAGCAAGCTTCAGTCTATGTTCACGGAGGTCTTCGGTCTCGGCCGCGCAGCGACATTAAGCGCGGCGCTGCTGACATTTGCAGTTATCGTACTCGGCGTATTTCTGTTTTTCCACCTTGCGCCCCCTAATAAAATTATCATGACGAGCGGTCCCAAGGGCAGCACATTCGAAAAATCTGCGGAAAAATATTCAAAGATACTGAAGCAGAAAGGTGTGACTCTCAAGATACTTCCGTCTGAGGGTTCTGTTGAAAACATCAAGAGGTTGGCTGACCCTTCATCAAAAGTAAATGTAGGATTTGTGCAGGGCGGCGTGTACAAAGACATGAAGACCGACAGGCTTGTGTCGCTGGGCAGCGTCTCCTATGCACCGCTTTTTGTTTTCTACAGGAGCGGGTCTAATATGGAGCGCCTCTCTCAACTGGCCGGCCAGCGCATAGCTGTTGGCGAGGTTGGAAGCGGTACGCATATTCTTTCACTCGTGCTGCTGGCGGCCAACGGCATAGAACCCGGAGGCCCTACGAAGCTGCTGGAGGCAGACTCCGACGAAGCTGCGAAAGCAATTCTGAGCGGCAAGGTTGACGCGGTATTTTTGATGGGAGATTCTGTCTCCACAGATCTCATACGCCAGCTTCTGCATACTGACGGCATCCGCCTCTTCGACTTTACGCAGGCTGATGCTTTTACGCGCCGCATCGCATACCTCAATAAGATCACACTCCCGAAGGGATCAATAGATTTCGGAAAAGGCACTCCTGCGCATGATGTCTTTCTGCTCGCACCGACGGTTGAGCTGATTGCGCGAGAAAATCTGCATCCGGCCCTCTCTGATTTATTGCTTGAAGCTGCGGTAGAAGTTCACTCAGGACCGGGGCTTTTCAGGGGCAAGGGCGAATTCCCGGCGCCCATCGAACAGGAAATACGTATAAGCAATGACGCGAGCCGCTTTTATAAGTCCGGCAAGAGCTTCTTCTATCGATACCTTCCATTCTGGCTCGCCAGTCTCGTGAACCTCATCATTGTGGTGTTGGTTCCGATGATAGTCCTCTTGCTGCCCGGACTGCGCCTCATACCCGCCATGTACAGGTGGCGTTTCAGATCGCGCATCTTCAAATGGTATCGTGCGCTGATGGTGATAGAGCGGGATCTCTTGACGGAGTTGGCGCCAGACAAGCGCAAAGAGCTGCTGGAAAAGCTCGACAACATCGAAGAAGAAGTGAACAGGATGAAGGTGCCCGCATCGTTCGCGGATCAGTTCTACGGCCTGCGCGGACACATCACATTTGTGCATACAAGGCTGATGTCGGAAAACCATCCGCACTGAGAGAAAAGATTGAAACTTTCCATTGGCAGTGATAAGCGATCGTTAATGAACAGCATAAGCAGTTTATTTGATCGGCGAATCATTATTAGAATCGAATTATAAAAAACCACAATTAAGGAGTCAGCTAATGAAAACCAGCCGCAGAGATTTTTTAAAAACCACCGGTGCAGCTATCGTGGCAGGCACAGTGGGCACGTTGGTAAGCAGAGAGGTTCATGCGGGTGCAGGCCTCGGTGCCGGAGTGAAGGCAGCGCCGGGCGAGATGCCGAAGGGTATGACCTTTCTCACCATCAGCAAGAATGGTCAATACAGCCTCGGGGTGAAGACTGAAAAAGGAATTCTCGATGTCAAGGCCGCATCCAGGGTGTTTAGGAAGAGAGTGCCGACAACTATCGACGATGTGCTCCGGCTTGGGGACCGCGGACTGACCGAGTTGGTGCAGACAGCGCTCAGCAGCGATAAAGCACCAGGTGTGTTTTTGGATGAAAGCAAGATCGAGTTTGGCCCCTGTGTGACAAACCCGGAAAAAATCCTGTGTCTGGGCTTTAACTATCGGAAGCACGCAATGGAGACCAACACGCCGATTCCCACCTCGCCGGTGCTGTTCACCAAGTGCAACAATGCGCTCAACGGCCATAATGGCGTTATCAAACTCCCGACTCATGTGGCCACCAAGTTCGACCACGAAGTGGAACTGGTCGTGGTTATGGGAAAGACCGCCTACCGGGTGAGTGAGGAGGACGCATTGTCCTACGTGTTCGGCTACTGTACAGGCAACGATTTCAGCGCCCGCGACCTCCAGCGCAAGACCAGCCAATTCCTGCTCGGAAAAACAAGTGACGGCTTTGCCCCGATCGGCCCGTACCTGGTAACGGCGGACCAGATTCCTGACCCTAACAAACTCAAGCTGGAGTGCTACGTTAACGGCGAGCGGCGCCAGTCCAACAACACAAGCGATATGATATTCAACGTGAAAACCATTATCAGCTACGCCTCGCAGCACTTCACTCTGAAGCCGGGCGATATCTTCTTCACCGGCACGCCGGAGGGCGTAATCTTCGGCAAGCCGCCGGACAAGCAAGTGTGGCTCAAGGCCGGCGACAAGATCACCACGGTGATAGAAAACCTCGGTGAATTGAGGTTTGCTCTCGTCTGAAACAGGCAGAGAAGAAAAAGAAGAGGGCGGGCAATCCCCGCCCTCCTTTGGCGCATCCAATAATTGTCAAAAACAGAGATTTGACCGCCCAGTAACACATACAGCGATGCGCTGCACATACACTTCCCTGTAAAGTATTTTTACTACTCAATCTGTTTCTGGCGGAAGCGGTCCGGGTTGGTATGGGGAAGAAAAAGGGCCGCAGTATACTCATTCATATAAGCCGGCTCCGTTGTGAGTTCCATGTATGTCATCCTCCGTGCCTGCCTATATTGCCTTTCCCGGTGCTTCTCCGATACCAGGGCCATACGGCTCCCCGCGAGAGAAGCGTTACCGATAAAATGAAACCGGTCGCGCGGCAGGTTCGGAAGGAGGCCGATAGTTATGGCGGCATCGAGGTCCAGGAATCGGCCGAAACCGCCGGCGATGTAAACTTTCCTCAGATTGTGGAATTCCATACCCACCTGCTTCAGCACGAGCGCGCAGGCGGCATATAGCGCGGCCTTCGCACGGATGATGTTTTCGATGTCATGCTCGTCAATGGTAATTGCGCGACCGGTTGCGCTTTCCTTCGCAGTGACCAAGGTATAGGCCGCCTGACGACCGTCGATCTGGATAGCCTCCGACGGTTCGGAGCGCTTCAATTTTCCGGCGGCGTCAATCCAGCCCGTTTTAAGAAGTTGAGCGAGGAGCGATATCATGCCGGAGCCGCAGACGCCGCGGGGACTGACCTGGCCTATGGTCCGGCACGTCGCCCGCCCCGTTGACGGATCAACCTCCACTTTTTCGATAGCTCCGTGAGCGGCTCTCATGCCGCATTTCATCCCGCCGCCTTCAAAGGCTGGTCCGGCGGAGCAGGCGCATGTCAGAAGAAATTCCCGGTTGCCTATAAGCACTTCGCCATTGGTGCCGATATCCATAAAGAGACAGACATCGTCGCTGTCGTTGCATAAATCTGTGCAGAGGATGCCCGCGGTGATGTCTCCGCCCACATAGCTTCCCACGGCCGGCGAGGTCAGGACAGGCGCCGGGGGATTGATTGAGATGCCGACCTCCGACGCAGTGAAGAAGGGCACATCGAGAACCGTCGGCGTATATGGTTCGAGCCGGATGTATTCAGGGTTCAGACCCAGGAGCAGATGGATCATAGTCGTGTTGCCGGATACCACGGCGCAGGCGATTTCAAAGTGTTCTACTTGGTCGCGGCGGGCCGACTGCTCTATGAGACGGTTGACAGTCCGGAGTACGCGATTGCGGAGCTCCTCCCGGCGGTCCGGCCGGCGTGCATAATCAATACGGCTGATGACGTCGAGACCGCAGGAAAGCTGGCTGTTATAATCGGTGCACGTGGAGAGGACTTTCATATTGGAGAGATCAACCAACTGCACTGCAACTGTTGTCGTGCCCACGTCAATAGCGACCCCATAGTGCCTCCCGGTGCTGTCTTTCCCATCGATGGCTGTGACCCGGTATCTTCTGTTTATGCCGGAATTGGAATTTGAGGGATACGTCTGTGCAAATGGGCCTTCCGTGATAAGCGTCACGGTTAAATTACCGTCGCCGGCCCGCAGGATGTCTGCCAAATAATGCATGAGAGCGAGTGGAACAATGATATCCTGTTGACCAAGCCGCTGCTGCAGCGCGCGTGTGAGACGGTCGAGATCCGACAAGCCGTCGGCCTTTTGCGGGGGCGGCACTGAGATGTTTATCTTTTCGGTCAATGGCCGGCAGTCCGCCTGAGTGGGCAGCAGCGCCGCATCGACAAGCTCTATGCCGTCATCGTCGCTGAATTGACCGCCGAAACGTCCCGCCTGATCGGGTACCTCAACGACAACATCGGAATCATTTATGGATGTCCGGCAGGTTGGAACAAAGCCCTGCTCGATTTCCGTCTGAGTCAGAATACCGAGGCTTTCGCAGTCGACCCGGCCGGAGACGATGCGCACGGCGCAATTGCCGCAGGTACCCTTGCCGCCGCAGGGGGCGTCGATTTCCACACCGGCACGCCGCGCCGCGTCGAGCAGCGTTGTATTTGCCTGTACATCGATTATGATCCCGGATGGTTGAAAAGTTATAAGAGGCATAGGCAACAAATAAATGCAAAAGTTAAAATGCAAAATGTAAAATAAGAAATAATTAAATCCTTAAAGTCGCCTTCTACAATTTACATTTTTTTTGATGTTATAATAGATTTCCCTATGATTCTTGATAGCTCAGCACATTCACATGAAAAACTTTCTATTTTTATCTTTTCGCCTAATTCTGCCTTGCAAAGCAACTTTAACCAATATTGAGTTTCTTTTAATTCTTTCAGTACGATCTGAAGCTTATGAACAAAATCGGCTTTACTTTCTGCGCCACTCGCCTCTTCATAATTAGCGCCGCATGAGGTTATAGAACGTGTTAATTGTTTCGCAATATGGATCTCTGCATATGATTTATTCATCTGCACGAAAAGTTTAATGCCATCAACAGCAAATTGAAGAAATCTCTGAGATAAATCATGTTTTCTCGAGGTATTATCTTCCATACTTCCTTTTGACTCTTAGATTATTCCTTAACATTTTGCACTTTGCCTTTTGACTTTTGCCTTCTGATGAAGCTTTCTATATCTGCTGCGTCCTGGGGTCCGACGAGCACCTTCCAACCCGGCAGGTTTTCCTCCAGTTCCCCGCTGATCTGGGCGACGTAGCCGGGAATAATGATCTCCCGCGTGGATACCTGGTTTTCCAAACCAACCCCCTTCACGAATTTCGCGATGGAAGCGCCGGAAAACTTTCCCGCTGCCCAGGCCGTAAGCACGCTCATTCCCTCGCAGTCCGGGACGACCAACCAGCCGCTGGTCCCGCTATTCTCGATTTCACCTGAGACGGTGAAATAAGTGAGGGAGAAATTCGTTGTTACGAAAACCGGAGAGTCGGGACGGGGTTCCCCGATGGGATAAACCCGGGGCTCCACCTGAATAGGCTTCTGGGGATCGGTGTAGATATTGAGGCGGAGCGTCATGAGTGTGGCCATGAGGGCAGGATCGAAAACGGGCAGAACGCAGATGCCGCCGTATTTGTCGATTTCCGTGATTGCTCCGGCGGCTATTTCCAGCAGATCGTCGGCGTGCTGAAGGAAGCGCAAGAAGGGATAACCGAGGGGCTTGACAGCGTCTTTCAGGGCGGCACGGCGGATAACAGAGTTCGTCTGGAACTGTTCGGCCAGAGACGACGTGTGAAACTGAAGCAGTATATCCTGAAAGCCAGTCTCCCTTAGACGCGAAGCGCACCGAAAGAGGCTATCCAGGTTTGTGGCCGTCACAGCGAGGACGTGGTCATTTTCCTCCGCGATATTCAGCAGCTCATCCAATGTTTCAGCTGTGGCGGCGGCCAGCACGCTGCGTGATCCTTTCACGGCAATTGCGGCAGCCTTCAATGCCGCGGGGCTCTCGCTCCGGAGCACCAGGGGCCGGCCGGTTGTTTCCCAGGCCTTTACGGCAAGCGCTGCAAAACCGTTCACGTCCGCGCCTCTCTGGGTCACTGCCG
>CAITLA010000037.1 GCA_903893135.1 uncultured Syntrophaceae bacterium
AATATCAGAATGATCAAACGTCGCATAAGAGGTCCCGTCTCTGCGTATACCCTGGATTAAATAAGCTGATAGCGTAACTCTTAAAAAGGCGACAGGAAAATGTTTTTTTTCTTGACAACTGTCAGCCATATCGGATTCCCGATCGAGTCGGGAATGACAAATGGGGGGTGGAAATGACAATAAGAGAGCACGAATGACAGAGGGATAAGATTGCCGCGGGCTGCGACCGCGCGACGACTTCGTCGGATTGCCGGCATGAGCGTTTTCTTGTCGCGTAAAAAGAGTGAAGCCTAGGTCTCTAAATCTTCGTTACAAAAACTTCTAACCCACTCCATCCCAACAATATGTGCACACTCTCTCTTTGGGCAGGTTAATGGCAGCCAGCATATCGTCCTGGGTCTGGTATTTGAGTGAAGTTAAATTGAGGCGGATGCGGATGCGGTCGATCATGGCCTGCCGCTTGGGTGAGTCTGGGATGGCGTATTCGGCCAGATAAGGTTCGTCTTGCCCTTCTATTTCGCGGATAGCCTGCCGGCCAGCCAGATCTAAATCGGAACGGGACCGTGAAAAATTGAGGAATCGACAGCCGTGTATTAATGGTGGGCAGGCCGGGCGCATGTGCACTTCTTTGGCGCCGCAATCATACAGTCGCTCGATGGTCTCGCGTAGTTGCGTACCACGCACAATGGAGTCTTCGCAGAACAATAGCCTTTTGCCCCGAATTAATTCATAAACCGGAATGAGCTTCATCCGGGCCACCACATTGCGGACATTCTGGTCCTGTGGCATGAAGCTCCGGGCCCAGGTGGGCGTGTATTTTACAAAGGGGCGGCACTGTGGCAGCCGGGCCTCGTTGGCGTAGCCAATGGAATGGCCTGTACCAGAATCGGGCACACCCGCCACCATATCTACCGTCACGTCATCGTTGCGGGCAAGGGCGGCGCCGCTGCGGTAGCGCATCACTTCCACATTCATCCCTTCGTAAGTGGAAGCTGGGTAGCCATAGTAGACCCACAGAAAAGCACAAATACGCAGCACGTCACCGGGCGGGTTCATCTGTTCCATACCTTCCGGGGTTAACAGAACTATCTCGCCGGGGCCGAGTTCGTATTTGAATTGATAGCCCAAATTGGGAAAGGCGCATGTTTCCAAGGTGGCGCAATATGCCCCATCTTTTTCGCCGATAATGACCGGCGTCCGGCCAAAGCGGTCGCGGATAGCATATATGCCCTCTGGGGCCATCAGCAGCATGGAACAGGAGCCGTCGATGACTGCCTGCGCCCGGCGAATGCCCTCTACAAAGGAGACGCCTTGGTTAATCAGGGTAGCTACCAGTTCGGTCGGATTTATTGCGCCGCTGCCCATTTCCAGAAAGTGAACGGTCTGGTTGGCAAAGGCCTGTTCCGCCAGCGCTTCAATATTGTTGATGCGCCCGACGGTGGAAAGCGCGTAATGGCCCAAGTGCGCGCGGATAATGAGGGGCTGAGCTTCGGTGTCGCTGATACAGCCAATGCCCATGGTGCCGCTCATCTTATGAAGATCGCCTTCAAATTTGGAACGGAACTGGTCATTTTCAATGTTGTGGATAGCGCGCACAAAGCCTTTTTTGCCCAGCACCACCATGCCGCCCCGGCTGGTGCCCAGATGCGAGTGATAATCGGTTCCGTAAAATAGGTCATTCACACAATCCTCTTTGCTCACTACACCAAAAAAACCACCCATAAGATTCTTCCTTTGATTTTGTATTTGATGAGATAGGGCAAGTTTAACGCGTCTTGCCAACAAAAACTCTTACCGATTTTCAGTAATATCTGCTTTCAAGAAAGCTCGTACCTCATATTGACCGCTTACATATCATAATTATTGAGAAGGTGCCTATCAATTATCACCATTAGAAGTTTTGCACCACTGTGACTGTGATAACAGCAGATCTAACACTTACAGGAAGAAGTGCTTGCTGAAAACAGATGTAAAGAGTGAGGGTGATACCATTTCCGGGGCTGGGGATTATGACTTGAAATATGCAATAAAAAGGCAGGGCTATTGCTCTGCCCCCGCCTTAATTACCGTATATTGTTTATGGCGTTCTTGGCCGTATCGTGCTTGGTCTTCATAATGTTTGAAACTAAGGTAAATCGCCGATTTTCATCCTGCATAGCCTGTTGTAACCCAAGGTACTGCAAGTTGAAAGACTGACTCATTTCCGTCGTCTGTTCTTGTTTGGAAGGCGGGCCTTGATTTTTCTCCATTTCGGTGAGGCTGGAATGCCACCGGTTCGCCAATTCATCGAGTTTTTGACTGCTGTCTTTCAGCAACTTTGTGTACCGCTCTGCTTCTCGCTTTTCTTTATCGGAAAGCTGTGCAGGAAGAGGCTGGGCTGCAAGCTCTCGGAGCGTCCCCGCAGTCTGCTGTAGTATCTTTATACGGGCATTCGCGAAATCAGCTTTACCCATAGCCGGATCGGACTTCTGCCCGAAAGCTTCCAACTGCAAAATAAGTACGCACATCAGGAGGATAATTGAAAATAACTTGCAGACCAAAATAACTCGATTTTTCATATCAGCCCCTTTCATTAAATGATTAAATAATCTTTCTTAAAAGATAGAAGCCTCCAAAGGGATACAAATATACCTCAGGGGCTTCATATTGGCGCCTTTCAATAATCATAGACAGCGAGTGTTTTTTTGAGGTGAAAGAAATGGTAGCTGTCCCTATTTAAATAAGCAACCAGTTTTAGGGAGTCGATTAATGATAAAATTTTTCCCTTCTATCCAGAAAAATATGATTATAATAATTCAAGTTCTTGTCCCTTGACAAAGTAACGTCTATCTCAGCGATACCGATCTCTTCAGTTACAGCACCCGCGCGGCACAGAATTTTTGCATCTGGTCCTGTTATCTGGCTTCTGCCTGTATAACAGAATTTTTTTCCGTTTCTCTCCTCCTCGCCTGACCTGTTGGCCGTAACGGCAAAAACTCGGTTTTCGAGACACCTGGTAATCATCGCATCCTGGCAGAAAGGGAGCACCAGATTAGCACTGTGGCAGATTACATCTGCCCCTT
Source organism: uncultured Syntrophaceae bacterium (assembly GCA_903893135.1). Classification (GTDB taxonomy): domain Bacteria; phylum Desulfobacterota; class Syntrophia; order Syntrophales; family UBA2185; genus Fen-1135. Next base: position 3,063 of record CAITLA010000037.1, read on the forward strand.
TGAGAGCGAGGGTGCGCATAGATTCAGGGAAAAACCAGTCAAAGCACACAATAACCCCTATCTTGCAAATCCCTATATCGAAGACGTTAAACCCCAGGTCACCCGGCTGAAACCATAGTTTTTCTTCATTAAAAAGATGAATCTTCCTGTACTTTCCCAAATACCCTGAAGGGGATATAATTACTGCAGAATTGAAAAGATTCTCATCTTGCCTTTCAATCAGGCCGGCAACGATGTGCGCGTTTTTTTTTCGGGCTATTGCGCTTAATGTCTCTGTGGTCTTACCGCCAGGCAGCGGCTCTGATAGATCAAATGCCTCCTGCTGCGAGGTTATGAGATAACCCGTATTGAATAACTCCGGCAGAACAATGATCTCAGCATCGGTCCTTTCAATGAGTGTTACAGCTTTTTCGATATTGCCTTCTATCTCTCCAAATACGGGATTGAGCTGAATAAAGGCTGCTTTCATAAGTATCACCATGCATAATGTTGAATGAAATATTTTAGTGAGAGAGTATCAATTATGGGTTATAGGGTCAACGATAATCACTATAAAATAACTCTTACATAAACAATGATTTTTCATGTCTCATTTTATGAACCAATATTTGATTTTATCTTATTGGCTACCGTTTGAATGGTTGCATGGAAAAATGATTTCAAAAAATCACGCTTTGTGCCGACGCGTCGGCATGTGGGTCTCAGGAAGGATTAGATAAAAAATCCAATTGCCGCTTTTTCAAGATCGCCCATCCGGCGGAATCGCAGGCTGCACCTTGTGTGGCTCCACGGTTTATGTGAAGAGTAAGGATTACGGGTTGGAAGAAAGAGCCGCCCCTTCTAACATGAGGCGGCTCGAACAGTATCATAATTAATAGATGGCACCGCTAACCTATTTGCCTATAAAGCGTAATGTTCCTTCACCAATTTTGCCAGGTTTACCTTCTTCAGCCAGGTCATAGGAACTTGCATAGTTACTGTAACAACCCCTGGCAGACGCCCAATCTCCACTGCACCTGAAATAGTTACTCGATTCAGAACTTCTTCTGTCGATATCTTAAACAGTTCTGCCAGACGTGCAACACCATTGTCAGTGGCTTCATTCAGGTTTGCCCCGGAACCGACCATCTGGATGGCGGCCGCGTCCTCTATTGTGGTCTGACCGAACTTCTTTGCCAGATTCCTTGCTGCTTTTTTTTCGGCTGCAGTGAAAGGGCGGGCCAGATGGGGTAAATCCTTGGCAGGAGGCAGCAGGATTGGCCCCCCAATTTTCAAGCCTTTAAGAACGTTTACTTGTAACGTGACTTCTGCAGAGACATCCGTGGTGTGCCCCGCTATCTCCCCATCCCCCTGCATTGCATGGGCATCCCCCACATAAACCCCGCCCCCCGGCACCTTCACCGGGCAAATGAGGATGGCACCTGCCCGCACCGAATCAATGTCCAGGTGACCATCTGTGCGGTTCTCCAGTTGATCCTTCGTGATGCCAAACTTATGGGGTGCACCTAATAAAAACTGTCCAAAATCGCCCGCGTTGTGAGAATCAGGCATATCAATGGCCGGGGTTGTACCGATATTCCCGATGAACGGCCGCAACCGGGTCATTACACCGGAGATGTCCGCTGGACACAGAGAAACGGCAGGATTCTGGCAAGATTCCCTGGGTAAAGCCATAAGTTTGGAGGCATTCTTGGCAAGTTTCCTGGCTACTCGTGGACCTACGGTAAGTGCTATTTTGCGGGCATCGTCGAAGACAATCGTATATCCATTGGTTAGACGGAAGGGACTGACCTCAGCTCCACACTCAGCACAGCGAATAGCTTCTGGCCCGATGCCTTCAACTCGCGTAAGAGGGCTTTTCGTTCCGCAATCAGGACAATGTCGGGACACAAAGGGATCAGCAGTGTAGCGTCCCTCAACGAAGCCCATGGTACCGGATGCCGTGACTGTTGATGTCACGCGGACTTTCTTGATGCGGATAGCAATGGCGTCTCCGGGTGCGGCGCCATCTACAGCCACAGGTCTGGTCACTTCATGTCCCCCCTGAAAGGATGGGGTGATCATCGGCCCCCAGCAGCCAGGGGCGGTTTCAGCTATGATGGTTCCGCCATCGGCCACCGGTCCAATCATGGGCAGGCTCGGTCCCACCAGACCGTCGGTAAACGTATTAACGTAAATAATTTTCTGCGCTTTCATAAAACCCCTCCTTTTTACTGTCATTTTATTCCTTCAAGTCATACTCATAACTAAACTAATTCTCTCACCGCCAAGACATCAAAAAACACAAAACCCCGCTTTCTTTGTAAGAAACGGGGTTTCAATAATCAGTCCATATTAACCTCATCAGGGGTTAAAGACTTTATGCAATTATAAGATCATCAGGCTACATGTGCGATTTTGATTAGCACAAATTAGTTATGAAATCCACTGTAAAAAAGAATTTGAGGGTTCATAATAATGTAGTGCAGGACTTTAGTCCTGCTTATCAAGCAGACCTGAAGGTCTGCACAACATAGATAGACTGGATTCCCGATCGAG
>CAITLA010000038.1 GCA_903893135.1 uncultured Syntrophaceae bacterium
CATAGGCAGAACTACTTTGCTTGGTACATTAATTTTAAAAATGGCAACTAATTACCAACACGTTACCTATATATATACCCATTCTGACAGGTATTCTGACAGTTTTTTATATAGCCGTCATTTATCTCTTTCATGCATCGTTCATGTTATCCGACGATGACAGCTCGCTGATCTTGCCACTGGTCTTGGCAGCGCTGATCGTACTTCTATTCAACCCGCTACGAGTGAAGGTGCAGGGATGGATTGATAATCTATTTTTCCGGGGCAAGTACAATTACCAAAAGCTTCTGAGAGAGATAAGCGGGGCAATGGCCGCCCTGTTGAAATTTGAGCAGATAAAGGATTTGATACTCCAGTCAGTTTCCGCAGCCTTACAGGTCACACATGTAAGCCTTATCGTCTATGTTGAGAATAAAGGATATTTTCAGCTTTTTTCTGATGACGCAGAATTGTCCAAAGAAACGGATAAAGATCTTTTTGATGAGATGCATCCAATCGTTGCCTTTTTTGAAAAGACAAGAAAGCCCTTAAACAAATACATTGTTGAAAAAGAGGCGTCTGACCCGGATGAAGAGGGCCAGATATTCTCCGTCTTCGATTCACTGGGAGCATCCCTGATAGTTCCTATGATTTCTAATTCTAAGCTGATTGGCATGATCGCCCTCGGGCAGAAAAAATCGGGGGAACTTTTTGTTCATGAGGATCTGGAACTCTTGACAACCATTGCGAACCAGAGCGTTACCAGCCTGGAAAATGCGAAATCATACGAGGAGATCGAAAAGCTAAACCGCGATCTGGAGAAAAAGGTGCAAGAGAGAACCGCTGCTCTGCGTAAGGCCATGGAGGAGATGGAGAGGACGCAGAAGCAGTTGATTCAATCGGAGAGTCTTGCCGCCATCGGGCAATTAGTTGCGGGCACGGCACATGAGCTGAACAATCCGCTGGCAAGTGCATCAAGTCTTATTCAGACCAGTGTTGAGTCAGTTGGTGAATGGGAGATCAAGGACGGGAACAGGGATGAGGTTATAAACGATCTCGCATTCTCAATAAAAGAGTTGAAGAGAGCCGGAGATATTGTGCGGAGCCTTCTGGATCTCTCACGCCAGACCCAGGTCTACGTAGAACCTGTTAACATAAATATTGCAATCGATGATGCCCTGCGGGTTCTACATAATCTGCATAAACATCTGCAGATTGAAATCGAGAAGAAATACGACAATGACTTGCCCGTCGTGGAAGGTAATTTTGCCAATCTGGGTCAGGTGTTTATGAATGTGATTAAGAATGCTATTGAGGCGATGGGCACCGGGTACGGAAAGATCACGTTGGTGACACAGCACAAGAAGGACACGGATAGTGTCTTGATTGAATGCAGGGATACTGGGAAGGGGATCGCTGACGATCAGATGAAAAACATATTCAAACCCTTTTTCACGACTAAAGCAGTCGGTAAGGGGACGGGATTGGGTCTCTATATTTCTCATGAGATTGTAAGAAGAGCCGGCGGGATTATCTCCGTGAAAAGCGAGGAGGGTAAAGGATCTGTCTTTTCGATAGAACTCCCGTGTAAGCGAGGTGAAACACGAAAAATACCTTGACAAAGTACAGGTGTTAGTTTACAAAGTCGCACTCATTTGTGAAGAATTGAAATGACGCGGGGTGGAGCAGTCTGGTAGCTCGTTGGGCTCATAACCCAAAGGTCGATGGTTCAAATCCATCCCCCGCTACCAAAATAAATCAAGGGGTTTGCCGGTATGACAACCCCTTTTTCTTTGTTCATGCCTGCGCTTTTCGCACCTCATCCTTGATCCTCTTTACGTGGCCGCGGCCTAATCCCTTCACTTCACAGCCAAGCTCAAAGAAGCGCCTGATCTTCGCATCATCCAATATGCCGAAGCAGTCGATAACGGCAACAGGCCGTTCCGTCATTTCTACGACTCTCTCCGGTGTCAGTTGCAGGTACATCTCATGACGCACCGCGAGCACAACGGCGTCAGCCCTTCCCAGCGTCTCCGAAATATCCTTATTGACGCGCAGTTCAGCGAGCTTCTCCTGATTTCGGAAGAACCGCGCCCTTGAATGGCCGGGCGCCGGATAGCTTTCCTGCTTTTCAAATTCCCACCAGTGCTTCACATAGGGATCATGTACGACGACATCGGCCCCCATCTCAGAGAGCTTGCGAACCAGGATCTCCGAGCCGCTGTAGCGCGTATCGCCCACATCTTCCCGGTAAGACACCCCGAGAACGGCAATTCTGCAAGCGGCTACAATCTTCCCCATGTTCCGCAACGCGTCACGCACCAGTTGAGCTGCGTGAAGGGGGCGGGTATCATTTATATCGATAGCCATGGGCGTAATTTTGAAGATGTTGTCTTCAAACCCCATCAAGGTATGATAAGCCCAGACCCCAAGCCCGCCGTCCTTCGGAAGACAATAGCCTCCGATGCCGGGGCCGGGGAAAATTATGTTGGAATG
>CAITLA010000039.1 GCA_903893135.1 uncultured Syntrophaceae bacterium
AAATAGATTTTGAATTTTTTTATTCGAGTTCTCCACTTGCTTCCTTTACACGGTCAATGAATGTTCTAATATCCTCCTCTTCGTGAAGCGCCGTTATACCTATTCTTAGTATGGAGTGGTGCAGAGGCACTGTAGGATAGCGGGCTGGGAGGACGAATATATTTCTTTGGAGCAGCTTCCTGGCCATATTCACGGCCTTGGCCTCATCACCGACCTCAAGCGCCAGGATGTGGGCATCACCGGTCACCCGAAATCCGTGAAGACGCAAGCCTTCCTTGAGAAATTGACTGATTGCTCTCAGGTGTTTCCTTCTGTCTTCACTGCGCTCAATAATTTCCAGAATATCTATTGCCGTGGCAGCATGGGCTTCGGGAAGGGTCGTGGTATAAATGAGAGGAGAGGAAAAGTTAAAGAGGTATTCCTTAAATCCAAGAGGAAGAAGAACGAAGGCGCCAAAAAAGCCGAAAGCCTTTCCAAATGTTCCAACAGCAATATCCGCAACAGAACCCGCAATGCCGCGCCCTCCGGAACCTATGGCGCCAAAGGCGTGGGCTTCGTCGACGATTGCCAGGAAACGGCAACGCTCCTTCAATTTTCCAAGACCGGTTACATCCAGAAGATCCCCATCCATACTGAAGAGGGACTCCGTCAGAACGGCAACCTGCTGGCTCCCGCACATTTCCAGTCTCTTTCCAAGGTGGGGCATGGAATTATGATTGTACCCCAGAAAATTTGCCCCGCTCATCGTCATTCCTTTTACAGAGCTTGCATGGATGTGCTTGTCAAAAATTACTGTATCTCCCCGTTCAAGAATGGTGGAAAGAATTCCCAAATTAGCCTGGTAACCGCTCGGGAAAAATATGGCATCACCATAACCGAAATATGATGCATATTCTTTCTCCGCCTCATTTATTATAGAGTAATTTCCTGATACCAGACGCGATGACGAAGACGATGTTCCATATTTCCCAAAATTTCGGGCTGCCCTCTGTCGCAGTTCCTCAGAAACGCCAAGCCCCAGGTAGTCATTGGACGCAAAATTCAAAACCCTCCCCCCCTCTATGCTGAGGTATTTCCCGTCTCTGCTTTTCACTTCCGGCGGTTGGCGGTATAGGCCAGTCTGCTGCTGAAGCATCAGCCGGTTTTTAAATCTCTCTGCAAACATGAAAATACCTTCTTGTAGTGGTCATGCAAGATTCCCTTTTTGAAATTATGATCGTAATCAACTGCGGCGTATAGAAGCTCCGCCTCCGCGGCTGTTTCTTTGTCTTTTTCCGCCTTCATAAAAGAGCGAAAGGACGAGTCGCTCCGGCCGAGCAGGTTTCCGGATAGTACGTATTCTCCCTCCATGGCTATCCTTAGAGGGATAGAGCAGCTCACGATTTTTATAAGAAAGACATGCCTGGAAAACCCGGTTATATGGCGGATATGGAACGCGCCAAGCTGGGCAAGGGACTCCAGAGGCAAATAGGCCGGCACACCGGTAAAGGATCTTGTACCAACGATGCGGGAAGCGCTCACTTCCAGAACCCTGTCAAGCATTATGAAACCAGCGAGGCCTGTGTTGATGACAATGTTCGCATCCATACTATGTGCTTCCATAAAACAACTTTCTGCTATGGCACGGGGACAACAGCATTCTTAAACCTCTTCGCGCCGTTTCACGATGAGGGCGCCGTTCTGTCCTCCAAACCCGAAATTTTCAATGACGCATGTGCCAAATGAAAAAGTCCCTCCATCTCGAACAAAATTAATTTTCGTGCGGCACGGGTCTTTCAGGTTTCTGACCTCAGGGATATAATTCTCCTGCATGCAAATCAGTGAGATTGCAAGCTCCATAGTTCCGCAGGCGGAAGCCGCATGGCCTATCCAGGACTTCAGCGCAATCACCTGGGAATTGCAGCCACTGTAGATATCGTCTATGAGGTTGGCCTCCCCTTCATCGTTGAGGAGGGTTCCTGTTCCGTGTGTGGAAATCACATCAATCTGAGAGGGAGACATCTCCGCCTCCTGTAAAGCCGAAAGCACGGCCATCCTTCCCCATTTCCCAGTACCTTCCGGGGCCGTCATGCTGGAAGCGTCCATGGAACTTCCGTAACCACAGATCTCGCCGTATATCTGCGCCCCACGTTCTTTCGCCTTCTCCAATTCCTCCAGAAGAAAAAAGGCCCCTCCTTCCCCAGGGACAAAGCCGCTCCGGCTGCAATCAAATGGCCTGCTTGCCTTATCAGGTTCGCCGTCACCTTTATAGAGGGCGCTTGCCTTCTTGTAGGCCAGAATCCCTCCCGGACTCAGACGAGAATCACCGCCTCCGGCAAGGGCACGATCAAGATAACCGTTCTTTATCTTGCGAAACGCCTCTCCGATTGCCTGTAATGAAGCTGAGCAGGCAGTGCATACCGTGAGGTTCTCTCCGTGGATACCTGAAAGCTTTGCGATAACAGATGCGGCGGTATTGGGCAGAAATTTCAGGATCCACAAGGCCTGAAGGTCTTCCCGGTCAATTTTACCTCCCCTGATCTCCGGGAACTCGCCGCCGATATTGAGGTTCGGACCGGCGCCGACAAAGAGTCCTGCTTCTGCCAGATCGTCTTTCTTGCACCCTGAATTCTTTATCGTTGCGATGGCGGAAGCAACAGCAAGCTGCGAACCACGGTTTAGATAACGGCCATCCTTAAAGGGGCCTGTATAGTCACGGACGTTGAAGTTCCTGATGGGCGCGGTAACGACTTCGCCGTCAAAGGCGGGCCTTTCGAAATTTACTTTTCTCTCTTTGAAACTCTTTATAATCTCCCCGCGGTCATGGCCCA
>CAITLA010000040.1 GCA_903893135.1 uncultured Syntrophaceae bacterium
GAAAGGCCGCCTTCAGGGCAGAGGCGCCGGCACCTTTTCACGGCTACTATTTCAAGATATTAACAAGGCAGGGGAAAAACGCGCCGGGAGGAAAATACAACTATATCATCAACGGTAACATGGTTGGGGGCTTCGCCCTGGCTGCTTTTCCCTCAAACTGGGGAAAATCCGGGGTCATGATATTTATAGTCAATCAGGAGGGGAAAGTTTACCAGAAGAATCTTGGGCCGGACACAGCGAAGATCGCCCGGGAGATGAGATCATACAATCCCGATACAACCTGGACGCGTGTTAAAGAATGAGGGGGATTAAAATAAAATACAGCGTTTATACGGGATGTACTTAACATTAGAATTGAAGGTGCCACGTTACAAGCGCGTGGATTGAATTCGGTAGCGAGCGCATGCCCCGTAGCTTGCTGCGGGGTAAGCGAGCGAATGACGAACGATACTGTTCCTTAAGAATCGAAGATTCTCCGCAGCTTGCTGCGGAGAGCTTCATCGCAGGGTAGACCGGTTATCACAGAATGTACCAAACCCGTAAAAAAAGTCCACTTCAGTAGGTTGTCGGTTCGAGCCCGACAGGGCTCACCAGAAAAATAAAGGGGTTAAGTGAAATTCTTAACCCCTTTACTTTTTTTGCAAACCAAAATTCCTGCCAATTATGTAATTCTTTAGTCCCTCAGTTTAACATTTCATTGGATGCTTTTTAAGACCCCATCTATTTTAGCCATCAGCTCTTCAGGCGTTACCGGCTTGGCAATAAAATTTCTTCCTCCTATGATTCCTTCCTGTGATTGAACCTGCCGTCTCGACGCGATGGCGGTAATGAACAATACGGGGATCTTCCGTGTTTTTGGGTTCTCGAACAATAGCTCCGCCACCTGACCGCCGCCCATTTCGGGCATAATTATGTCCAGAAGAATTAAATCGGGACGCTCCTTCGAAGCCAGGACTACGCCGCCGCTTCCGCTCGTAGTTGTCAGTATCTCAAATCTCCCGGTCTTTTCGAGGTTGAGCTTGACAAAAAAGCAGAAATCTTCTTCGTCATCAATGAGCAATATTTTTTTCTTTTCAGGCGCTGCTTCTGATTTAATTTCTTCGTTCATGATGCTCTCCTATATTGGTGGATTGGAATCGCCTACATTGTTAAACGGGATCGCTGGCGGGCAATGCGATGATGACACATGTGCCTCCTTCAGATTCACTCTCTATCTGTACGGTCCCATGGTGTTTATCGATGATCCCTTTTGCGATAGAGAGTCCTAAACCTGCATTCCCGGAGCTGTCTTTAGTAGTATAGAATGGATCAAACACTTTTTCAATTCTATCTTTCGGGATTCCGCACCCGGTGTCAGCAAGGGTTATCTGCAGGTGGCTTTCTCCGGGCGTACTCTCAACTTTCTCAGCACTAATAGTGATAGTTCCTCTGTCCTTGATGGCATCAATAGAATTTAATAGGAGGTTGAGAAATACCTGTTTGATCTGATTACTGTCAACTGTCACCTTCGGCAAACCGGGAGAGAATTGTTTAACAATCTTTATATGCTTTACTTTCAACTGGTGATCTATAAATGACAGCGTTTCTTCTATGACAGGCGGAATCTCCACCTGTTCGGTCTGAATCGGCATCTGACGTGTAAAGCTCAGGAGTCCCTTTATGATGGAATCAGCCCGGAATGCAGATTTCTTAATTCTCTCCAAGATATCCGCAATGTGAACATCAGAATCAGCGGATGTCCGCAGGTACTCGACCCCCTGGATAATGATCGCAAGAGGATTTTTCACCTCATGCGCAATGCCGGCAGCTATAATGCCTAACGCTGCTAACTTCTCGGACTGGATCAGCTGCTTTTGTGTCCGTTCCTTTTCCTCAAGCGCCTCTTTGCGGGAGTTGATGAGGGTTTGGGTAAAAATTCCGTATATAATGACAAAACAGGCAATGAGTACACGCGAAAGTACCTGATCGGACGCCAGAGAATCTATGATCCAGTATATTAATATCATGAAGAGGGCAATTAATATCAGACCATTGCGTTCTATCTGCTGGCGAAGAGTGTATTCTTTTACCACCATGCGTCTCAATGCCTCACCGGACGCAACGTAATGCATACTTCCGGAACTGTAACGAGAATACTCATATTTGTGTGGTACACACGGCCTTTTAGTTTGTTGAAGTCAGTGGTAATTCGATGACAACCCGGGTTCCTTCCTGAAGATTGCTATCTATCCGAATCGTGCCATGGTGCTTATCAATTATCCCTTTTGTAATGGAGAGTCCCAGGCCAGTGTTTCCCAAATTATCCTTTGTTGTGAAAAAAGGATCGAACACTTTTTCAATCTTGTCCGCCGGGATGCCGCATCCAATATCAGCAAAAGAGATCTGTAGATACGGCTCTCCAGCTTCATTTCTTATCTGCCGGACGGCGATCGTTATTGTTCCACGGTCCCCCATGGCCTCTACGGAGTTCAAGAGAATATTGGCAAATGCCTGTTTGATTTGATCGCTGTCAATACTTACCAGTGGTGCATCCGGCGAGTATTGCCTGAGTACTGTTATATGTTTGGTATTGATCTGATATTCTACAAATGACAGGGTCTCCTCAATGACGGGTATAATCTCCGCTTTCTCTGTCTGAATTGATATCTGGCGCGTGAAACTTAGCAGCCCTTTCACTATAGTATCCGCCCGCTGTGCGGATTTCTTAATTCTTTCCACAACGTCAGCCAGGAGAGCATCAGAGCCGGAGGATGTTTTCAAATAATCGATGCCCTGAATAATGATTGCGAGAGGGTTTTTCACCTCATGGGCAATTCCGGCAACAAATGTGCCCACAGTGGCCAATTTTTCCGCCTGCATCAGTTCTTCGTGAAGTTTTTTCTGGATTTCCTCTGACCGTTTACGATCGGTAATTTCCTGCTCCAATTTGATATTTCGTTCTTCTATATCTTCTATATAATCTGCGATTTGTGATTGAAGCAGCGCTTTCTCGAGAGTTAATTTGATCTCAATAAGCATGGTTGATAAGAGAGTTTCATCTTTGGCATCAAAAGACCTTTCCGATTTCTTACGCGATAGATTCACTATAGCTGTGACATCGCCCTTGTGCCCTGCATAGATTGGCATGCTGAGAAACGAAGGCGAACCGTATTTGGGATCGTTTTTCTTCTTGGTTCTCGGATCGCTTTCGATATCTTTCACGAGGAGCGGTTTCCTTTCGGTAATTACGTGCTTAATAACAGAGTCGTCGATGTCGATATATTGGCCCTTTTTTAAGCCCGTTATACCCCTCGATCCGACAAGGCGAAAGCGTTTTGTTTCGGGATCGACCAGGTATGATGAGCCGATCTGGGAATTTGTCACTGAGAGTGCAGCATCAAGAAAAGTATTAAGAAGTTCTTCGAAGTCCCTGTTTTGGTAGGCTTTGTTTGCAACATTACTAATGGCGGTGAGTTCTATGGAACTTTGGGACGCCTGTTGCGTCAGTTCTTTTATAATTGATTCCGCGAAGGAGAAGACGTTGTCGAATATATTAAAAAGTATATATAAACCGGTGAGGTAGATGAGAAAAATAAGGATAAAAAGTGTTCTTACATAGTAACTGAAAGTTACTTCCGCTTGAAAATGCAAGTATACAAGGATCAGTGCCGGAAATACAATAATCGACGATCCCACGATGACAAATTTTCGTTTGACATCTCTGTTTATCGTGCTGATTCTTTCATCCACAATGACACCCCTCTTACTCGTAAGTTATATTTGCTACGTTTAACTCAAAACGGCTCAAGACGCAAAGATTTTTATCAAAAAAGTGGGTTATATGTGGAGAATAAATCATTATCAGGGAGACTTCACGAGATGCTTGAAAGGATTCTTTATCGAAAGGCCATTGATTGTTTGGCTGTCTGTTAAATCTTCTGTTAGCAGAAGTACGGCGCCACTTCTGATAGCGGCCTGGATTAAAAGAGAATCCCAGAAGGAATAGTTATAACGGATGTGAATATCAATAGCCCCTAACAGGGAATTTTCATCATTGATGACAATGTCCCATTTAAGAAAATCAGAGACGATCTCCCTAACCAACCCTGCGTCCATTGGTTTTGGAATCTTCCTGGTGACGCTCACAAAGAATTCCTGCAGAACCTGTGTACTGAGAATACCATCTTTTGTATCCCATAAGTCGATTACAATTCTTTTCGCAACTTCATGCTTTTGTCCTGCGGAGATGTCAAAGGCATAAACCAGAATATTCGTATCCAGAAAACATTTATCGCCTGGCATGAAGTTCTTCCCTTGAAATTTTTATGTATCCTTCAGTGCCGAGATCAAGCCCCGCCTTGAGAAGATTTAATTGGCGTCGCTTTGCCTTTTTATATCCGCTCTCTTCATTTACTTTTTCTTCGAGCGCTTCCCTCAAAAGCTCGCTCAACGATTTTTCTGCTTTCGTAGCCACGGCTTTAGCCTTCCTCAGTAATGGCTTTGGTAAAGACAAGGTCACATTCTGCCTTTCCATATACAACCTCCTTTCATGATTATCACGTAAATACGTGTACCATGAGATGATATGTCTGTCAACTACTTAAAATACACATGTAATCAACGGATTAAATAATCGATATAAGGCGATTTATCTACAGATCATCTGGAAAAAGTGAAGACATTTGATGAAGGAGACTTCAGGTTCATGCCTGCGGGTAAGTTTTTAGGGGCATTGCTGTGTGAATTTATTGCAGGATTATCGTGAGCAAGGGAAAGATAATAGAATTCATGTTTCATAGCATTTGATGGTCTGTATTATTTGCATTTACTTGACCGTTTCTTGCAGTAGGATTTAACGAAGTCCAATCAGTGTTTGACAGTTGTTGATAGGTATAGGTGTTCATTGATGTACAGATGGTAATACAGTCGGGACATCCTGCATAATAGTCAATTGCCTGACCTATGCTAAGGTAAGCGGGCGTAATCGTTGTGATGGTATAACAACTTCCACCACTGGGAATTTTAACAGAGTTCAGTAGTGGTGCGGGTGGTGCAAACACCGCCAGACGTGTGTTCTGGCTGTTGCATGCCTTGTTATATAAATCTCCGTATGTAACTTCGGCAACAAGGTCACCGTAAGTAGTAGGAGGACCAGCGACATTTGCCGTATTGGCCGCATTGTATTGGCGTGGATTAGTTGCTACATGGGGAAGCAGATTCTTATCGCATAAACTGGGTAAAGTTAGAGGTGGGGGAAATAGAGGAGGATTTGTTATATTGAAGACGTTATCAATCGGTGTTTCGCTGATTACTACGGCTGCAACACTATAACTGTTGCCTGCTGTGTCTGTAACATATGGTATTGGTAGAGTTGGTACGCCTGTAGATTGTGACATGTATTCATATAAGACACCGCAGAATGTATCCGTGGTGGTAGTAGTTAGTTCGCCTTAAATATTTGTTGACTATAAATTGCCCTTATATTAATTATTTCAAAATTATAGATGGTCTTGAAAAAAGACATACGTTGAGGGGGGAATAGGCAGTTTATAAGATTCCGCAGGCATGGTAAATCTGGCACAGGTTCGGAATAGAACCCGCTGACGATTCGGCGAACATGGGCTTTCGCCGCGGCGAGAGGACTGCAATTAAGTGGGGCAGGACTAATTTCAGGGAACCGTCAATAAATATTTAGGACAACCGGATAGATTGGAGAAGAAGAATTTATTTATTTACACATTTGGCTGTCAGATGAATGTGCACGATTCTGAGAAGATCGCAGCATTGATGGAAAATTCTGGATACGCAAGTGTGGATGATGTCGGGAAGGCTGACCTTATCATTATCAACACGTGCAGTATAAGAGAAAGGGCTGCACAGAAGGTATACAGTCAACTGGGCAGGTTGAAAAAATTTAAAAAAAGAAACCCCAAACTCATCATCGGGGTAGGGGGTTGTCTTGCTCAACAGTGGGGATCAAAGTTCATTGAAAGAGTTCCTTACCTCGATCTGGTTTTCGGGACACATAACATACACAATCTTCCCGATTTGATAACGACGATCGAAAATACGGGACTGACGGCAGTTCGAACAGATTTTCAGGAAGCCGTGAAGTCTCTCGGCATTCTGGCGCCTACTGAAAATGGGAAAGTGACTTCCTATATCACCATCATGCAGGGATGCAATAATTTTTGTTCCTACTGTGTCGTTCCCCACTTGCGGGGCAAGGAGGAGAGCAGATCATTATCGGACATCGTAAAAGAAGTCGCGGTGCTGGCCGGTCGCGGTATTAAAGAGGTTACTCTTCTGGGGCAGAACGTCAATTCATACGGCAAGACTATTGGCAATGGACATGACTTTGCAGATTTGCTGTACGAAATCGGATCGATCGGAGGTATCGAAAGAATAAGGTTTACAACATCGCACCCCAAAGACCTCTCCGACAGGCTGGTACGCTGTTTTTCAGAGGTCGATAAATTATGTGAACATATCCATCTTCCCGTACAGACGGGTTCTGACAGGGTCCTCGAAATGATGAACAGATGTTATACAAGGGCTGATTATTTTGACAGAGTGCATAAACTCAGGGCTATTTGCCCTGACATCAGCATTACTTCAGACATTATCGTGGGATTTCCCGGTGAAACAGACAGGGATTTTCAAGCAACAATTGACATGATGGGGAAAATCAGGTTTGATAACTTGTTCTCTTTCAAGTACTCGGAACGGGATGGGACTGCCGCGGCAAAACTTGGTGACAAGGTAAGCGAATGCGTTAAGAGTGATAGACTTAAAATTGTCCAGGCACTTCAAGAAAAGCATACCTTGGAAAGGAATGAGGCCATGGTAGGAAATATGGAGGAAATTCTTGTTGAGGAAATAAGCAAGAACTCCAAGGAAGATGTGACAGGCAGGACACGCACCAATAAGATTGTGAACTTCAGAGGAAGCCATGAACTGATCAGCAAGACAGTATCTGTCTTGATTACCGATGCCTATCAACATTCTCTGAGGGGGAGGTTACTGAATGTTAATTAAGATGAAGGTTGCCGGATTGACGATAGATCCGCTGACGAATACGCCTATCGTAATCTTAAAGGATATGGATGAGAAAAAAGCCATTCCCATATGGATAGGCCTTTTTGAGGCCAGCGCCATTGCAACGGAGCTGGAGAAAATTACTTTTTCCAGGCCCATGACGCACGATCTCATGCATGAAATTCTGAAGGCCGTCGATGTAGAGGTAATCCAGATTGAGATCCATGATCTCAGAAATAACACTTTTTTCGCCAATGTCCATTTGCTGAGAGGCGGAAAGACAATAGTGGTTGATTCCCGGCCGAGCGATGCAATTGCCCTTGCGTTGCGGGCCAATGCTCCCATATTTGTGGACGAAAATGTTATCGAAAAATCGAGGAATGTTGACTTCGGCAAGAAAATAACGGATATTGATAATTTAAAAGGTGAGAAATTGAAGGAATTTCTGGAGAACCTTTCTCCTGACGATTTTGGAAAGTATAAGATGTGAGGCGATTAAGATATTGGAGAGTTAAGATCAATAATTATGTAATGGTCTGCAGGTTCACAGGATGTAATTTCGATTAATAAGTGACTGTCAAAGTATTATGTTTGCCACGAGAGAGTACGGACGTGCTTAAATTTGAAAAAATTTCGTGGCTCTTATTTTTTGAGAGATATGGAAAAAGAAATCGCAAATTTCGGGCTTCACATGGATGTTGAGAGAAACCTCTCCCCGAATACAATAAAGAATTATATTACCGATGTCAGGCAGTTCAAGGCCTTTCTTGATGCTAATAACATATCTGCAAAATTAGATGATACGGGCAGTATGATTGATATAGATCACATGGTAATCAGGGCCTTCCTGGGATCTCTCTATCGTGAAAGGCTCAAGAAGGTCACCATATCGAGGAAGGTGACTGCTCTGAGGACTTTTTTCAATTATCTTGAGCGTAAAGGAAAGATAAAGGTCAATCCCGGACAGATGGTTCAGGCGCCGAAGATCGAAAAATATGTACCTACATTCCTATCGGTGGAAGAAATGTTTAGTATGCTCGACTCAAAAAGCCCGACAGACGCCTTTGGTTTGAGAGACAGGGCAATTGTTGAATTGTTTTATTCTTCGGGTATCCGCCTATCAGAACTTGCGGGCCTAAACAGGAGTGACGTAGATTATAGCCTGGGTCTGATGAAGATCAGGGGAAAGGGAAAGAAAGAACGGATGGTCCCGGTTGGCGATAAGGCAGTTGTTGCCTTGAAAACATATCTTGAAAAAAGGAATAAAATTTCTCCGGGAAATATTAAAAATAGTTCGGATGAACCGATCTTTATCAACAGGGCAGGCGCGAGGCTAAGTACGAGGACTGTGGCAAGGATTCTAGATAAATTGGCTCTTGCGAGCGGATTGGGAAAAAAAATAAGCCCCCACATGTTGAGACACACCTTCGCCACACATATGATGGAAGCAGGAGCTGATCTCAGGGCTATTCAGGAATTTCTCGGTCATGAAAGCCTTTCCACGACGCAAAAATATATGTCTGTCACCATCGGCAGGCTGTTGGAAGTTTACGATAAAGCCCATCCGAAGGCCAGAGGTGATAAGTTCGAAAAAGAGGAAGTTCAAACAAGTGACGACAATGCAATAGAGGCGAAGTGATCAAGAAGACTCTTTGCGGGAGGGTTTAAGCGCTCATGGATATAAAAGGAACAACGATATTAGCCGTCAGACATGGGGGAAAGGTTACGGTTGCCGGTGACGGTCAGGTTACAGTTGATGTAACGATCATGAAGCATGGCGCCAGAAAGGTCCGCAGACTATACAATAATCAGGTCATTGTCGGTTTTGCAGGTGCAACGGCCGATGCGTTTACCCTCTTTGACCGCTTTGATCAGAAGTTGGAGCAGTATAAGGGCAATCTATTGAGGGCCGCCGTTGAGCTCACGAAGGACTGGCGGACGGACAGGATATTGAGGCATCTTGAGGCATTAATGATTGCCGTGAGCAAGGAGCACTTCCTAATCATTTCAGGAAACGGCGATGTCATCGAATCCGACGACGACGTAATGGCCATAGGGTCCGGAGGCGCTTACGCTCTGGCGGCAGCGCGCGCCCTCGTCAGGTACTCGGGTTTGACGGCAACGGAGATAGCAAAAGAGGCCCTTAAGATAGCATCAGAAATTTGTATTTATACAAATGACAATATTACCATTGAGGAGTTGGACGTTAATCAGAAATCGGGCGGCAGGAGCGATAAGAAATCGAAGTAGTTCCTTCATTAGAATAAGGTCGAGACTCCTGCCGTAAGGATTATGATCTGCGGCGCAGGTTAAGATTTGGATTTGCAAAAAAACTATCATGGATGGGAAAAGGCAAGAATTATTATGTCATCTAAGCAACTAACGCCACGAGAGATCGTGGAAAAATTAGACAAGTACATCATCGGTCAAGGCGAGGCTAAGAAGGCAGTAGCAATTGCACTCAGAAACAGGTGGAGGCGCCAGAATGTGACGAAAGAACTGGGAGAGGAAATATCCCCCAAAAACATCATCATGATCGGGCCAACCGGCGTAGGCAAGACGGAGATCGCCCGTAGACTGGCGAAGTTGGAAAACTCCCCTTTCTTGAAAGTGGAGGCATCAAAGTTTACCGAGGTTGGTTACGTCGGCAGGGATGTGGAATCCATGGTTCGCGATCTCGTTGAACTGGCTGTGAACATGATTAAATCGGAAGAGCAGGAGAATGTAAAGCCCAAGGCGGCTGAGCTGGCGGAGGAAAGACTTCTGGATGTTTTGCTTCCGCCAAAGCCTGTTGAGAGGAAGGTGGAAGATCTTATTTCAGACAGACACTTGGAATTGCACGAAGCCGAGCAGCCTCTACAAATAGATAATACCCGTGAAAAGATGCGCAGGCTTCTCCGCGAAGGGAAACTGGACGGCCGCTTTGTGGAATTAGAGATATCGGAAGTCAGAAGCGGCCCGATGATAGAAGTATTTACATCTTCAGGCATCGAGGATATGGGTTTGAATATCAAGGAAATGTTTGGAAATATTTTTCCGCAGAAGAAAAAGAAGAGAAGGGTGAAAGTCCCCGAGGCGCTGCAAATATTGGAGCAGGAAGAGGCCCAGAGACTGGTAGACATGGACAAGGTTACAAGAGCGGCCGTTGAGAGGGTGGAACAGTCGGGCATCATATTCCTCGATGAGATCGACAAGATCGTGGGAAGTGGTTCAGCGCACGGTCCGGATGTCTCAAGAGAGGGCGTTCAGAGGGACCTCCTGCCCATTGTGGAAGGTTCCACTGTAAACACACGCTATGGAATGGTTAAGACGGACCACATACTTTTTATCTCTGCGGGTGCATTTAGCTCCTCGAAGCCGTCTGATCTGATCCCTGAGCTTCAGGGACGGTTTCCGATCAGGGTCGAACTGGATTCCCTCGGGAAGGAGGAGTTCATCCGGATCCTCACGGAACCCCGTAACGCCCTTATTACGCAATATATAGAAATGATGGCTACGGAGGAGCTTAAACTGTCTTTCACGGATGATGCGATTGCGGAGGTTGCAGAAGTGGCGGCAGTGGTGAATGAAAGAACGGAAAATATAGGGGCCAGGCGGCTCTATACCATTATGGAGACCCTCTTGGATGACATCTCCTTCAATGCCCCGGATATGGCGGGACAGGAAGTAGTCATTGATGCCAACTATGTAAAGGAGAAACTCGAGAACATCGTCGAGGATGAGGACTTAAGCAGATATATCCTATAAAGGGAGATTAATATGGATAATATAGGGAAGTCCATTGAGCGGGCTGAAATTCTTCTGGAGGCCCTTCCTTATATACGCAGGTTTTATAACAAGACCATCGTCATCAAGTACGGCGGCCATGCCATGGTCGATGCGGAGCTCAAGGATCTCTTTGCCAGAGATGTGGTTATGATGAAGTATATAGGCATCCATCCCGTGGTGGTTCACGGGGGCGGCCCGCAGATCGGCAGTTTTTTGAAGAAACTTGGCAAGGACTCTAAGTTCGTCCAGGGCATGCGGGTAACTGACGAAGAGACGATGGACATCGTGGAGATGGTCCTCGTAGGCAAGGTTAACAAGGAAATTGTCGGTCTTATAAATCAACACGGTGGCAAGGCAGTGGGGCTGAGCGGAAAGGACGGAGAGCTGATCCGGGCGGAAAAATACTATTTGAGTGAAGAGAAGGCAAAGGCGACACCTCCGGAAATTATCGATATTGGCCTGGTCGGGAAGGTCAAGAGCATCAATGCAGAGTTGATCGTTTGCCTTGAGAATAATGGTTTTATTCCTGTGATCGCCCCCACCGGCCTGGGAGACAATGGTGAGACATACAATATAAATGCGGATATCGTTGCCGGCGAGGTGGCGGCCGCGCTTAAGGCGGAGAAACTGGTTCTGTTGACTGATGTGGAAGGTGTCATTAATGCGGATGGCAAGTTGGTCAATACCATGAAGGACAGGGACGTTATCAGCATGATAGACGCCGGGACTATAAGCGGAGGCATGTATCCTAAGGTTAAGTGCTGTCTTAAAGCCCTTAAAGGCGGCGTAAAGAAAACCCATATTGTCGACGGGCGTCTGAAGCATGCCGTGCTTCTCGAGATTTTCACGGATAGAGGCATAGGAACAGAAATTGTGCTGTGAGATCTTCCGAAGCCAATTCTTAGCTTAGTAAAGTATTTGATGAGTAAGGTGGTTTATAAATGACAACAGATGAATTGATAGCGCTCTCAAATAAATATATTATGTCCACATATAAACGCTTTCCCATAGTGCTCGTGAGGGGCTCCGGCGCCAGGGTCTGGGATAGCAACGGGAAAGAATACCTTGACTTCGTTGCAGGGATTGCCGTTTGCAGCCTGGGACATTCGCATCCCAAAGTTGTTGAGGCGATAAAAAAGCAGGTGGAGATTCTCACCCACGTGTCAAACCTATATCATATGGAGCCGCAGATTCTTTATGCCCGGCAGCTTATGGAGAATTCCTTCGCCCACAAGGCATTTTTCTGCAATAGCGGAGCGGAGGCAAATGAAGCGGCGATAAAACTTGCCCGGAAGTATGCCTATGAGAACACGGGAAAGGGAAAATATGAACTGATTACCATGAAAGACTCATTCCACGGGCGAACGATGGCGACGGTGACTGCCACCGGACAGACTAAGTTTCAAGTTGGTTTTGCGCCGCTCCTTGAGGGATTCAAATATGTGCCGTTTGACAATATTTCTGCGCTCTCCGACGCAATTACGGATAAGACGTGCGGAGTCATGCTGGAGCCGATTCAGGGGGAAGGGGGCGTAAAGATTCCCGATGACAAATACCTCTCCGAAGTCAGGAGAATCTGTGATGAAAAGGGAATACTCATGATTCTTGACGAGATTCAGGTAGGGATGGGAAGGACGGGAACCCTTTTCGCTTATGAACATTATAAAGTGAAGCCTGATATTGTCACACTGGCAAAGGCCGTCGGCAATGGCTTTCCCATAGGTGTGATGATGGCCACCGATCGCGTTGCATCTGCGTTTCAGCCAGGCAGTCATGCCTCAACGTTCGGGGGGAATCCGCTCGCCATGGCTGCAGCGCTGGCAACTCTGGAGACCATCATGAATGACGGAATTCTGGAAAACGTCAGGAAGGTCGGGGCTTATTTCATAAAAAGGCTGCACGAGATGAAAAACAAATCATCTATTATAAAGGATATAAGAGGAAGAGGTTTAATCATCGGTATAGAGATCAGCATTGAAGGGTCGCAAATAGTCAATGCGTGCATGGACCGGGGCTTGTTGATCAATTGCGTCGGTGGAAATGTTCTTCGATTTGTCCCGCCATTGACTATTACGGAGAAAGATGTAAATGCTGCTGTTGCAATTTTGGGCGAGGTGATAATGGATAAATGAAAAAAGATTTCCTAAGCCTCTATGATCTTGAACGAGCTGATTTTGAGGCGGTATTCGAAAAGGCTGATAAAGTCAAAAAGATGCTCAAGGCGGGTGTATCCCATGCGCCGCTTGCCGGGAAGACCCTTGGGATGATTTTTGATAAATCGTCTACGAGAACCCGAATATCTTTTGAGGTGGGCATTTATCAATTGGGAGGAATGGCTTTATTCCTGAACAATCGCGATACCCAGGTTGGCAGGGGTGAGGACATCTCCGATACTTCAAGGGTCATGTCGAGGTACCTTGATGCCGTTGTGATAAGGACATATTCCCAGTCCTTTGTGGAAAACTTCGCCCGATATGCGACTATTCCCGTTATCAATGGCCTGACAGACCAGCAGCATCCCTGTCAGATTTTGAGCGATCTTTTCACCATCATTGAGAAAAAGGGCAAATATGAAGGGTTGAAGATTGCATATGTAGGAGATGGCAACAATGTGGCAAACTCGTGGATAGACGCCGCAGCCCGGCTTCCTATTCAGCTAAACCTTGCGTGTCCGGAAAAATACGAGCCCGAACAGGTTATACTGGAAAGGGGCACAAAAAAGGCTCAGGGCGGCATAGCTCTCTATCGTAATCCCGCTGATGCTGTTAAGGATGCAGATGTAATCTATACGGATGTCTGGACGAGTATGGGTCAGGAGGCCGAAAAGGAAGAGAGGAAAAAAATATTTAGAGAGTATCAGGTTAATGAGGAAATGCTTTCCCGGGCACGGGAAGATGCCATTGTCATGCACTGTCTACCCGCCCACCGGGGCGAGGAGATAACGGATGATGTTATCGATGGTTCCCATTCTGTGGTATTCGATCAGGCGGAGAATCGCCTTCATGTGCAGAAAGCGGTTATGGAGATACTGATTCTAGGAGGATAAGGTCTTGGCTGATGAGGTGAAAAAAGTTGTACTGGCCTATTCGGGAGGATTGGACACATCCGTCATTCTGAAATGGTTGATTGAGACATACAAGTGTGAGGTAATTGCCTTTGCCGCCGATATAGGTCAGGAAGAAGAGCTGGACGGTCTCAGGGAAAAGGCGCAAAAAACAGGCGCCAGCAAGGTTTATATAGACAATTTACAAGAAGAATTCGTAAGACACTTTGTCTTTCCGGCTCTCCGGGCCAATGCCATCTATGAGGGCGCCTATCTTATGGGCACATCGCTCGCGAGGCCTCTCATTGCAAAAAGACAAATTGAGATTGCCGCGGCAGAAGGGGCTGATGCCGTTTCCCATGGTTCCACAGGCAAGGGAAATGATCAGGTGCGATTTGAGCTGACATACACGGCACTGAACCCAGGCATCAGGATTATCTCGGCATGGAGGGACCCCATGTGGTTCTTTGATTCGAGAGCGTCTATGATCGATTATGCCCGGAAGCACGACATTCCTGTGGCTACGACAAAGGAAAAACCGTACAGCAGCGACAGGAATCTTCTCCATATTTCTCACGAAGGCGGGATCCTCGAAGATCCATGGATGGAGCCGCATGAAGACATGTTCGTATTGACGACAGCCCCGGAGAGAGCGCCTGACCTTGCCACATACGTGGAAATCGATTTCCAGAAAGGGAATCCCGTAGCGATCGACGGGGTGAAGATGAGTCCCGCAAAGCTTCTTCGCAGCATGAATAAAATGGCCGGGGCTAACGGCATCGGCAGGGTCGACATGGTGGAAAATCGTTTTGTCGGCATGAAATCAAGGGGTGTTTATGAAACGCCTGGCGGTACGGTACTCTGGGCGGCCCATCGTGCCGTAGAATCTATTACAATGGACCGCGAAGTGATGTTGATGCGGGACTCCTTGATTCCCAAATATGCACAGCTCGTCTACAGCGGTTTCTGGTATTCACCGGAGATGATGGTGCTGCAGAAATTCATCGATGAAACGCAGGAAAATGTCACGGGGACTGCACGTCTGAAATTGTATAAAGGGAATTGTATCGTTGTCGGACGTAAGTCACCGAACTCTCTTTACAGCGAGGAATTTGTCACCTTTGAGAAAGACAGGGTCTACGATCAGAAGGACGCCACAGGCTTCATAAGGCTCAATGCCCTGAGGCTGAAAATTCAAGCGTTTATGAAAAAAGGAAAAGTGTAAGGACAGACCGATGTCAGGAAAACAGAAAAAACCGTGGGGCGGGCGGTTTAGCCAGCCGACAGCTAAGATGGTAGAGGCATTCACTGCTTCTATTCACTTTGATAAACGCCTCTATCGCTATGACATCGAGGGGAGCATTGCCCATGCCAGGATGCTTTCCAAACAAGGAATTATCTCCAAGAAGGATGAGAGGGTGATAGTTAAGGGGCTTATGGCTATCCTTGCGGAAATCGAAAAAGGGCGATTTGCCTTCAAGCCTGAGGACGAAGACATCCACATGGCCATAGAGAAGGCCCTGATAGCGATGACTGGTGAAGCGGGCGGTAAGCTCCATGCAGGCAGGAGTAGAAATGATCAGGTCTCGCTGGACGTCCGCATGTACTTGAGAGATGAAATCCGGCAGATTGTCGAAATAGTGTCGCGGCTGAAGGCATCGCTCATTGAGTTGGCTTGTAAGGAAGACGGGACAATCCTGCCGGGATATACGCACCTGCAGAGGGCGCAGCCCGTGCTCTTAGCCCATTATCTTCTGGCTTACTGGGAAATGCTGGACAGGGATGAAGAGCGATTATGCGAATGTCATCAGCGGGTGAACATCATGCCCTTGGGCTCGGCCGCCCTGGCAGGGACGGGTCTGCCTGTTGACAGGGCGTATGTCGCCAGACTGCTGAAATTTCCGGAAATATCTCACAACAGTATGGACGCCGTATCGGATCGTGACTTTGTCGCGGAATTTATCTTTGTTGCCTCTCTTCTGATGATGCACATGAGCCGATTCTGTGAAGACCTCGTCATCTGGTCAACGGGTGAGTTTCAGTTTGTGGAGATATCTGACGCCTTTACCACAGGAAGCAGCATCATGCCGCAGAAGAAGAATCCCGACGTGGCTGAACTTATCCGGGGAAAGGCAGGACGGGTATATGGAGACCTTATTGCCGTGTTGACCATGATGAAGGGACTTCCCATGACATATAACAGGGATCTCCAGGAGGATAAAGAACCGCTCTTTGATGCAGTAGATACGGTAAAGAGTTGCGCCCACATTCTGTGTGAGATGGCGGGGCATTTGAAATTCAACAGGGAGAAAATGCTGAAAGCTGCCTCCGGCGGGTTTTCAATGGCGACGGACGTGGCTGAATATCTCGTCATGAAAGGCGTTCCTTTCCGGGAAGCCCATAAAGTAGTCGGCCGACTCGTTGCCTATTGTATCGAGAAGAAAAGGGACATGCCCGTTTTGACGTTGGCGGAATTCCGGCGGTTCCACAGGGGCTTTGAGCAAGACATCTATGCATTTCTCAAGGTAGAGCATGCGGTGCATTCAAAGAAGAGCCACGGCGGGACTTCGAAAAAAAATGTTTCGCTGCGGATCAAAGATATTAGAGGTAGAAAGAAGTGACTAGAATTCTCAGGTTGCTGATCATACTATTGTGCTCTGGGCTGGTCCTCGGGGGAGTGCTCTACGGTTGCGGGATGAAAGGCGATCCGCGGCCTTCCGGTGTTGCCGCGCCAAAGGCCATCTCGGACCTGAAGGTGAGTCTTGCTGAATACGGGGTTATTCTCCGCTGGAGCATTCCGGATGCAGGAGGCGGCATTCAGAAATACAGGGTTGAGAGGAGTGAACTTCGTGCGAAAGGGGCTACATGTCCGGATTGTCCGCTCGCATATGCTGTTGTAGCGGATCTTGCATCCAATGATCCCAAGCTGGCGAGGGAAGGGGCGAATGTCGTGGTCTATCTGGACTCCGGGATTAAGGCAGGGTATCTTTATACGTATCGCGTTATAACATGCGATGTGTCGGGGATATGCAGCCAGGCGTCCAATCTGGGCGAAGTTGTCGTCAGCCCGGATTTTCCTGGTGGAAAGGAAGGATCTGGAAAGAAGTGAATTGATAACGAAGGCGAAAATTATTATTTTTGAGACCAATGGTAAATGAATTACTTTCATTACAAAGATAAAGAACTCTGGTGCGAAGAAGTTCCCGTTACAGACATTGTCAGTGCCGTGGGGACGCCCTTTTATCTCTATAGTCAGAGGACATTGAAACACCATTTCCGCGTGTTCGATGTTGCGTTTTCCGGTGTTCCGCACATTACATGCTTTGCCGTTAAGTCTAATTCAAATATCGCCGTGCTAAGAATTTTCATTGCCGCGGGAAGCGGCGTGGATATAGTCTCCGGAGGAGAACTGTATCGAGCGCTGCAGGCGGGCGTAGATACCAGCAAGGTTGTCTATTCCGGAGTAGGAAAAAAGGTCGATGAAATCGAATATGCTCTCAAGTCAGATATTCTGATGTTTAACGCGGAGTCTTCCCAGGAGCTCGAGGTCATCAATAGCTGTGCCCAAAGGCTGGGAAAGAAGGCGGGAGTAGCATTGAGGGTCAATCCGGATGTGGATCCTGAAACCCATCCCCACATATCGACGGGGCTCATGAGCAATAAATTCGGGATCGACATCAAGAAGTCTCTGGAAGAATACCGGCGGGCGAGAATGCTGAAACATGTGGATGTTAAAGGCGTGAGCTGTCATATCGGATCTCAGGTGACAAAGATTTCCCCCTTCCTTGATGCCCTGAGACATCTCAAGAAGCTTGTCCGGCTGCTCCGGGAAGAGGGCATGGACATCCAGTATCTCGATCTGGGAGGAGGCCTCGGCATTACCTACGATAAGGAGGATGTCCCTCATCCCTCTGAGTACGCCAAGGCCATTATCGATGCTTCAAAGGATATAAATTGTACTTTCATTTTTGAGCCGGGAAGGGTAATTGTGGGGAATGCCGGAATTCTCATAACGGAGGTTCTCTACACGAAAAGCAATGACGCGAAAAACTTTATCATCGTTGATGCCGGGATGAACGATTTGGTCCGTCCCAGTCTGTATAATTCGTACCATCAGATCCGGCCGGTGATTGAAAAAGAGAGAGAGGAAATTATAGCTGACGTGGTTGGCCCCATTTGCGAGTCCGGCGACTATCTGGCGAAGGGAAGAAAGATTTTCAGATTTGAAAGAGGGGAGTTGATGGCGGTTATGAGCGCCGGTGCATATGGCTTCACAATGTCATCCAACTATAATTCAAGAGGAAGGATACCGGAAGTTCTTGTCAGTGATGGCCAATTTTTTGTAATTAGAAAAAGAGAAGTTTACGCGGATTTAATCAGGGGAGAGGAGATACCCGATTTTTTAAGGTAAGGAGGGATTATGTTTAGTGGAGCAATTGTGGCAATCGTCACACCTTTCAAGGAAGGAAAAGTGGATGAACGGTCCCTGAGGGAACTCATTGAGTTTCAGATCAAGAATGGAACCGACGGCATTGTTCCCTGCGGAACCACAGGTGAATCCTCAACCCTGTCTCATGAGGAACATGACAGGGTGATTGAAATAACGGTAGACGCCGTAAAGAAAAGGGTTCCTGTCATAGCGGGCACCGGTTCGAACAGCACAGATGAAGCGCTGCGATTGACAAAGCATGCCTATGAGGCGGGTGCGGATGGGGCGTTAAGTGTCTGCCCGTATTATAACAGGCCGACCCAGGAGGGCCTTTATCAGCATTTCAAGATTATCGCGGAAGCTGTTCCAATTCCGATTGTCCCGTACAACATTCCCAGCAGGACCGGTGTTAATCTTATGCCGGAGACTGTTGCCAGACTTGCAAAAATAAGCAATATCGTGGGAATTAAGGAGGCATCCGGCTCTCTGAAGCAGATGCAGGATGTAATCAGTCTCTGCGGTGAAAAATTTGACGTCCTTTCCGGCGATGATTTTTTTACCTTCCCATTGTTGTCAATTGGCGGCAGAGGCGTCATTTCTGTTGTTTCCAATATCGTGCCAGCCGACATGGCGGCCATGATAGACGCCTTTGAGGCAGGTGACATCAAAAGGGCGAAGGAACTGCATCACAAACTGGTTCCATTGATTGATTCCCTCTTTATAGAAACTAACCCCGTACCGGTAAAGGCTGCGCTATCTATGATGGGTAAAATTTCCTACGATGTGCGTCTTCCCATGTACAAGATGTCAGACAGCAACTATGAGAAGCTGAAGGCCGTGATGAAGAATTATGGGCTAATTTCATAATAAAGGTCTTAGTAACGAACAGGAGATTACACATGATCAAAGCCGTTGTTACCGGCGCTGGCGGCAGGATGGGAGGCAGGATAATAAGCCTTCTTTCCCAGGCTCAAGATGTAAAGCTGTCAGGCGCCGTGGAGCAGAAAGGGCATGCTCTTATCGGCCAGGATATAGGGGAGAAGCTTGGCCTCGGTAAAACTGGCGTTTTTGTCGATGATCACCTTGCGGCATGTATCGAAAAAGGAGACGTGGTCATCGATTTTACGCATCATGAGGTATCGGTGGGACATCTCGAGGTCGCGCGCGAAAAAGGCCGGGCCATAGTCATAGGTTCTACTGGCTTTACCGCTGATGAAATGGCGCGAATCAAGAAGATTGCCGCTGGAACGCGCTGCGTCCTCTCACCGAATATGAGCATCGGCGTAAATGTCATGTTCAAGGTTCTCGACTATGTCGCCGGAATACTCGGTGAGGATTACGATGTGGAGATAGTTGAGGCTCATCACCATCTAAAAAAGGATGCTCCCAGCGGGACAGCGATGAAAATGGCGCAGATCATATCGGAAAAACTGGGACGGGACCTGGAGAAGGTAGGCGTCTTCGCAAGAAAAGGAATGGTTGGTGAAAGGACAAAATCGGAGATCGGTATTCAAACATTGAGGGCCGGTGATATAGTGGGAGAGCATACGGTTATGTTTGGCGGTATCGGTGAGAGACTGGAATTTATTCACCGCGCCCACAGCCGGGACAACTTCGCAAGGGGCGCCATACTGGCGGCGAAGTGGATCGTAAATCAGAAAAACGGCCTTTATGATATGCAGGATGTCCTGGGGATGAGGGAGAAGTGACTTTAGGTGCATGTGGAATTGCCAGATGATACTCACGGAGTTATTTCTTTTGTTGGTGTAGGCTCCAATATGGACGATCCTGCGGCAAGGTGTAGAGAGGCTCTTTGCTACCTATCTCAAGTAAGTGGTATAAAAGTCCTGCGGCAGTCATCCTTCTACCGGACGGAGCCTGTTGGATTTGAAAAGCAGGCCTGGTTTATTAACGCCGTAGCTGAGATAAGAACGGTCTTGCCCCCCCAAGAGCTCTTGAAAGCTATGCAAGAGATAGAGGACACGATGGGACGGCTAACAGGGCCAAGGTGGGGACCGCGTGTTATAGACCTGGACATTCTTCTTTATGGCCAGGAGGTAGTAGAGGATGATGACCTGGTAATTCCTCATCCCGAGCTTCACAAGAGACGATTTATTCTTGAACCTCTATGTGAAATATCGTCTTATACGATTCACCCGGTCTTTGGAGTTTCTGTCCGCGGGCTGATGGAGAGACTTGATGATGACAGCAGGGTTTACCTGTACCGCGCAAATGGAGAGCCATGCTTAGCTTGATTCGTTTTATAATTTTCGGTTTTCTCATTTACCTTGTTTACAGGCTCGCCAAATGGATAATCCTCTCGCCGGGCATCAAGGGCCGGGACATGCCGGAGCATCAGGTATCTGACGCGCAAGGCGAGGATTTGGCGGAGGATCCGTACTGCCATATATACGTGCCGATGAGCCAGGCACATAAAGCAACGATTGACGGGCAGGACTTATATTTTTGCAGTGAAAAGTGCTCTGACAAATACATATCGGAGCACTCAACAAAGAAAGCGTAGGGGGCCGCATGAAATTTTTTATTGATTCTGCAAATATTAACGAAATCAAGGAAGGCATCAGCTTGGGGATGGTTGACGGGGTGACTACCAACCCGTCATTAATTGCCAAGGAGAAGAGGGGATTCGAAGATGTTGTAAAGGAGATCCTCGATGTGGTTGACGGGCCGGTGAGTCTGGAGATTATCGGCTCTGAGGCAAAGGGGATGGTCCGCGAAGGGAAGAAATTAGTGAAGCTGGGCGACAATGCCGTGATAAAGGTTCCCATGACAACAGAGGGCTTGAAAGCCACAAGGATTTTTGCAGACGCCGGAATCAGGGTTAATCAGACGCTGATTTTTTCACCCGTGCAGGCCCTGATGGCGGCAAAAGCCGGCGCCGCGTATGTCAGCCCCTTCGTAGGCAGGCTTGATGATATTTCTCATGACGGGATGGGAATAGTGGAACAGATCATCACAATTTTTGATAACTATGGCTTTGAAACAGAGGTTATCGTGGCGAGCGTGAGACATCCGCTGCATGTCCTTGAAGCGGCCCTCATGGGCGCTGATATCGCTACTATACCCTTTAATGTGATCGAAAAGCTCGCAAAGCATCCTCTGACGGATAAGGGGATAGAGATGTTCTTAGCTGACTGGAAAAAAGTCCCCAAGAACAGATAATAGGCATGGGCATGCTGATATGATTGGTCTCATAAAAAAATCTTTTGGCTGGCTACCGGACATGACGGAGAAGGGGGCGCTTTTAAACTTCCCCAACACAATAACCCTCCTCCGAGTTACTGTCATTCCCGTATTATTTTTTCTGCTTCTTTCTCCCGGCCGGAACGGGAGTCTGATAATTGCGGGCTTATTCATTCTGGCTGCCCTCACGGATCTCCTTGACGGGTATCTGGCCAGGAAGTATGGGATCGTCACGGTTATGGGGAAATTTCTGGATCCCATTGCAGACAAGCTCATCGTCAATACGGCGATGATCTTAATGATTCCCATAGGACGTATCTCTGCATGGATTGTAGCTATCATAATCATCAGGGATTTTGTTGTCGATGGCATCAGGGCTATATCTCAATCGGAGGGTTATGTTATTCAGGCAAGCAGACTCGGCAAGCGAAAAACCCTTTGTCAGATATTTGCCGTATCTGCCCTTATGATTCATTATCCCTTTCTGGGCGCAGACGCCCATGTAGTCGGAACGGTGATACTCTACATTGCCCTTGTGCTATCCGTCTCGTCAGGCATAGATTATTTGATGAAGTTTTACAGGAATATCCTGAACAGATAAAAAGGATGGCAATGATCGATATTTCTAAAGTAGATTATTCGTCCTTTGATAGCCCCATGATCTCAGCCTCTTTGTTTTATCCGCGCCCCGAATGGGGTGCACCCACTGACGATGAAGCTGCCGAATCGATTGTTATCCCCGTTGAGAAGGATGTCGTGATTGGCGCCCGGCTACACATGGCCGGGGCGGCTGCCGCCACAATACTCTTCTTTCACGGCAATGGCGAGATTGTGGGGGATTATGACGATCTGGGGATCGTCTATACCGATATGGGCATAAATTTTCTCCCCGTTGATTACCGCGGCTACGGCCGCTCTACGGGCAGGCCGACGGTCACGGCCATAATGAGGGACTGTCACACGGTTTTCGCTTACATAAAAAGCCATCTTGCGAAAAAGGGATACACCGGCCCCGTCATAGTTATGGGGAGATCCATGGGAAGCGCACCAGCTCTCGAACTGGCATTTCATTACGGAGATGAGATTGACGGCCTTATCATTGACAGCGGCTTTGCCTATGCGGGTCCGCTGCTTGGTCTTTTCGGAATTAACATGCAGGCCTTAGGCATAAGTGAAGAGCAGGGATTTCGCAATCTGGACAAGATGCGCAGTTTCGATAAACCCACACTTGTTATTCACGCAGAGTTCGACCATATTATCTCTTTCTCTGAAGGACGGCTTTTGTTTGAAGCCAGTCCGTCCCGGCATAAGAAGTTTTTAAAAGTTTCTGGGGCCAATCACAACGATATTTTTTCACATGGCATGTCGGCGTATCTGGAATCCGTAAAGTGGTTGGTGGACAAGAGCAGCGGCCCTCGGATAAAATAATATCTTGAAATGAATTTCTATTGACAAACCGGTTCAATTTGATATAGGGGAACGTACTTTATGAGCGGGCGTAACTCAGTGGTAGAGTGCCACCTTGCCAAGGTGGACGTCGACGGTTCAAATCCGTTCGCCCGCTCCATTTATTTGGCGGCATAGCCAAGTGGTTAAGGCAGCGGTCTGCAAAACCGTTATTCATCGGTTCGAATCCGATTGCCGCCTCCAGATATATCGAGGGTCGTAGCCTTTATGGCGGCGACCCTTTTTTCATTCCGGTATGCTGCCTGCGACTACTCTGAAAATATTCTGATTGTGATGAGCGAAGCGCCCGCCTCTTTCCACGCCTTGCGGGTCATCTCGGGGATAATTGAATGGGCGCGGCATCGGCTTGCACTTATCGCTGATGCCGCTTCGGTCAGCATAGGGATTGTCCACTACGCTTCTCTGATTGTACCTGATAGATAGGGTTGAACGGCTGCTTAACTTCTTCCTGAAAGAAGTAAAAAGTCAGCACAGACGAAAATGCTAGATTTTAATTCGTTATCATTGATATTACTTTAGTAATAAATATGATATGGATATTATGTGAATAATAGGTTGATGAGATTCTATTTTTATCTCATATATCATTTCGTATATTAATTGTTTAAGTGAAAAATGGATAAGCCAGAAAAACATAAAACACCTAAGCTTAATACTGGCGATGCTATTCATGCCGTGGCGCGTGCTGGCCTAGGAGCCATTCCTTATGCTGGTGCGGCGGCAAGAGAATTATTGAACTTAATCGTTACACCATCTCTTGAGAAAAGACGCAATCAATGGATGGAAGAGATTGGAAAAGGGCTAGGAGCTCTTGAAGAAAAAATGGGAGTGATTCTTGAATCGCTTCAGGAAAACGATGGTTTCATCGACACGGCAATAGAAGCTACTCGTATTGCAATAAAAACAATCAATCGTGAAAAACATGAAGCATTAAAAAGTGCAATTCTGAATTCAGCACTGCCTAATCCACCTGATGAATCTCTCCAACAATTATTTTTATTTTTAATAGATACTATGTCTGTATGGCATTTAAGAGTACTTGAATTATGCAGAGTTCAGATAACGTATTGTGAGGTCCCAGAGCGAGATTTAGCAGGTTGGATGGACCAGTTAGGTAGCGAATTTTCTGAATTGCGAGAAATAGGATTCTTCCTGTTCGTCTGGAATGACTTATCTTCAAGAGAACTTATTAATACACAAAAATCGGATGGTATTGTTTCCCATCGAACAACAGAAATTGGAAAGTTATTTTTAGATTTCATTAAAAATCCAATTGAGAAAGAATTATAAACATCAATTCAAGTCGGACAGACAAATCAGCTGTGGAACAATGTCAGCCGCTGATATCTATATTAAATGGTGAACAATGGAAATAGGACGTCTTCAAATACCAATACCAAGGATCGACGAAGTTGATTTTGTCAGAAACGACAGTATAACTCAGCTCTATTTATGGTATTCAAAATTAATCGAAAATGAAGCTGTAGGCACCCAAGTGCTGGCAGCACTCAGAGAAGATCCGAGGGTTCAAGCTCTAGATGGCCACATGATTTCTCATGGTAGCAATGCCTCTCGATTCGAAGTCGAGACTCTCGCAATGTGGTTTCTACGGGCGATTCAAGAATATGGGCAAGATATTGCGGAAAATAATCTAAATACTTTTCTAAACTCAGATAAAGCTTCAGTGATCAATACTTTGTGGGTGCTTGGAGTAGAGGTAGATAAAACCATCGATTTAGGAAATGGATATCAGATTGAATCTGTTTACAAAATGCCTGATTCTCGGGAAAAACGTCACTATCTGAAAAGTGATGATTTTTTTCACCTTCTACACCAGATAATGCCTAAACCTAAAGCAGCAATTACCTGCATATGCCAAGTAATCAAAGCTGTTAAAGGAAATGAAACCTTTCAACAAGGGAAGATTAAGGACGAAGAGTTCTGGAATTCATATCAGCGTTTGAGTGAAATCGCACTTTTGTTTAATGCTGTTGATGGTGTTTCGTGCATCCCATATTATTCAACATCATATGCTTTGCACGGTATGCCAATGGGCATTTTTGGCGGGTCAGGGGGTGGATCAAATATATATGACATTATAGGACGCAGCTCATCGAAAATTTCTGAGGTTAGCGTGAGGGAAATTCATAGTCTTGTGGATGCTTTTGGTGCATTGCCACCTGGTGATAAGCTACGAATGACTAGAGCTTTATCTCGCCTATCTCAAGCGAAGCGACGGCTTCAAATAGAAGATAAAATTCTTGATCTAGGTATCGCTTTAGAAATGGCGCTTCTCGACGACAACGTAAACAACGATCAGCTCTCGCAATCTTTCCGTCTTCGTGGTAGTTGGCTTATTGGGAAAGATGGCGATGATCGACACATCATCTATCGTCAGCTTAGAGACATCTATGACTATAGGTCCCAAGTAGCGCACAGTGGTGCTCTTTGTAAGAATGATGGGATAAAAATAGACGAAGTGAGAAAAAGATTTCAAGAATATTCTTTTCTTGCAGAGCGAATCATTCGACATTTGATATACAATGGGCATCCTGAATGGTCAAAGTTGATTCTAGGGGCTATCTAAAAAAAGTCAGCCAACACCATAGGCGGTCGGCCGACTCTGACGCTACGCTCTTTCGAATGGTAATGCACAATTCTGACAACCGCCCACTGATAAAACTTTGTAGGTGTTGTCGCCAATTTTCGTTAACAGCAAATTCTGAAAAAATTGGAGATGAATATTCCTTAACTGTCACGTGATTTTTTCAATCAACTATATTATGCAACTTTGGAACGGGTATAGTCTTGAAGATATGTGGAGCAGAAGTTCCAGTACTAAACTTTATAAAAATCTTAAATTCGGTTCGTCTTCAGAGCAGATCTAACTTCGCGAAAGCAACACTTCCAGAACTAAAATGAGTTTCGTGTGGTGATTCGTCATATTGACGCAACTGGCATGCTGTGTTAATGACTCATATGAGCATACATTAATCGGCGTTGAGGAGCAGCGTATGGCGGTTTCTGAAAAAGTTCGCGGCTTCATCTCACAGTCTTCCTGGATCAGGAGGATGTTTGAAGAAGGTGACAGGCTAAAGAAGCAATTCGGGGCGGAGAAGGTTTTTGATTTCAGCATCGGCAACCCCAGTGTCGAACCGCCGATTGAGTTTAAGAGAGCGCTGCGCCAGGTTGCTGCCGAAGATGTCTCCGGCGCCCACGGCTATATGCCCAATGCGGGATACCTTAAGACGAGGCAGGTTGTTGCTCAGGCTCTCAGCAGGGATCAAGGTGTAACGCTCTCCGCGGATCACATTATCATGACCTGCGGGGCGGCAGGGGCATTGAATGTCATATGTAAAGTCCTTCTTGAATCGGGTGACGAGCTGCTCGCTCCTACGCCATGTTTTGTGGAATACAGAATTTATGCCGACAACGCAAACGGTGTCGCCAAGTTCGTCAGGACGAAGGATGATTTTTCCCTCGATCT
The DNA here is from genome assembly GCA_903893135.1 of uncultured Syntrophaceae bacterium. Taxonomy (GTDB): domain Bacteria; phylum Desulfobacterota; class Syntrophia; order Syntrophales; family UBA2185; genus Fen-1135. The sequence goes on from CAITLA010000040.1 coordinate 26,416, forward strand.
TGCCGCGATGCGAGATGCCATTACAGAAAGGACGAAAATAGTCCTCATCAATTCTCCCAATAATCCGACGGGGAAGGTATATAACGAGGCATCGATTCGGGGACTTGCGGAATTGCTGGAGGATAGAAACAGGGCATACGGCAGGGACATTTACCTTGTTTCCGATGAGCCGTATAGAGATATCATCTACGACGGCATCACGGTGCCGAGCATCCTCTCGGCTTATAGAAACAGCATGATTGTCTCTTCGTACTCGAAGAGCCTTTCGCTCGCGGGTGAGCGCATAGGTTATCTGGCTGTCAATCCCGCGATTTCCGATGTTGAAGAGGTCATGGGCGGCCTGATCCTTTTCAACAGGACGCTTGGTTTTGTGAATGCTCCGGCCTTGATGCAGAGGGTGATCGCAAGAATACAGGGCGTGACAGTGGACGTGGAGGAATACAGAAAAAAAAGAGAGCTCCTCTGCGACGGCCTTTCATCCATCGGTTACGAATTTATAAAGCCGGATGGGACATTCTACCTCTTTCCCAAGGCGCCTGGAGGCGATGACATAGAATTCGTCATGGCTCTCACGAAGAGAAAAATTCTGACCGTTCCGGGGAGTGGCTTCGGATGGCCCGGTAATTTCCGGATCGCTTTCTGTGTTGATGATGCGACGATTGTTAATTCAATGAAGGGTTTTGCGAAAACCTTCAAAGAATATCGATAATTTAATAGGGCTCCTCGCTGTTGCATGTGGGTAGTCTAAATTTAAGTTAACCTTCGATATTGAAGCCTTGCCTGCTTATCGAAAAATCAGACCTATAGAAGGAATTGCTTAGGCGGTTCCTTGCATAGTAGGGTTAACCAATTCTTTAAAATCACTTTCTCTTAGTATACGCAATGTTTGACCTTTTCGGATCAGTTCTTCGGCCTTTCTGTGTTTTGAGCTTTTCTCAAGGCCCTTAAGTTTCTTTACGTCTTGATCTCCAACGACTAGAATTGTGGTCTTTTTATTAACTCCGTCAGCAACCGTACAACCAATCTTCGCAGCCATTTCAGCAGCCGTCCAGCGTGATATATGAAGGCTTCCTGTGAAAACTAGCGTTTCGCCGTAAAAAGCACCCTCTGGATTGCCGTCTCGTGCAATATTACAGGAATAATCTTGAAAACCGATAGGTTGTTCGACACGATGTAGCCATTCGTGCAAGTCCATCCCTGTCTTTTCAATAGCAGTAAGAAGAATGTGTGCTGCTGCTTTTGCATCCTCAAGGGCATCATGTTGTACAAATTGATATCCTAAAAGAGCGCACACATTTCCAAGGCCATACCCACGGTGCGCAAATTGTTCCCATGTTCTTCGGGTCACGCGGGCTGAATCGAGCCAGGTGCATGTTGGCGCACGCAAGTCATACTTCACACAGGCTTGATGAATCGCCACTCGGTCAAAGTGGGTGTGGCACACGGCAATTTGTCCATCCAAATAGCTGCATATGCGACTCGCGATATCTGGAAGTGTCGGAGCTCCTTTTACTGTGGACTCATCAATGCCGTGAATAGAAACGTTGATTTCATCGAAGAAGTCCTCTGGATCAACATATGTC
>CAITLA010000041.1 GCA_903893135.1 uncultured Syntrophaceae bacterium
AATGATCTGTAACAATGAGGACAATCCCATGAGTTCACAACCGATGATTTCCCTGGTCATTCCTGTCTACAATGAAGAGGAGAACCTGCATATCCTCATGGAGCGCATCCGGCCGGTCATGCAAGGCATGGGCAGGCCGTACGAGATAATTCTTGTTGACGATGGCAGCCGCGATAGCTCCCTCTCCATATTGAAAGGCTTTGCTAGTGAACCTGAGGTGAAGGTTGTAGAGCTCGTCAGAAATTACGGACAGCACGCGGCGATCCTTGCCGGTTTTTCTGTCGTGACAGGCGATATCATAATCACGTTGGATGCGGATCTACAGAATCCCCCCGAAGAGATACCGAAGCTTGTGAATGAGATGGAAGCGGGCAGCTATGATGTGGTGGGCACAATAAGAAAAGGACGCAAGGATTCCATGTTCAGGATCATACCGTCAAAGATTATCAACATGATTGCCAGAAAAATCACTAAGGTCAGGATGACCGACTGGGGCTGCATGCTCCGGGCCTACCGGCGGCCTGTAGTCGATCGCATGATCGCCTGCCACGAACACGCAACGTTCATCCCGGCATTGGCGACATTTTTTGGCAAGCATGTGACAGAAATCGAGGTTGCCCACGACGAGCGGGCAGGCGGCACATCTAACTATCCTCTGCGAAAGCTCATAAATCTTCAGTTTGACCTCGTCTCGTCATTCTCTGATCTGCCCATGAAGCTCCTCATGTACGGGGGCGTATGCATGGCTCTTGGCGGTGTCTGCTTCGGTATATTTCTTGCCTTTGCGAGGCTAATGTACGGCGCCCTGTGGGCTGCTGAGGGTGTCTTTACATTATTTGCCATTCTGTTTGTTTTTGTGGGCCTGCAGTTTTTTGCCTTTGGCATCGTAGGAGAATACATTGGACGGATCTATAGAGAAGTGAGAAAAAGGCCGGAGTATGTTATTGAAAAGGTCCACTCGTCGGAGAGTTCAAGGAAGACGCAATGAGGGCCGTTGCATTCGCATACCACAACATGGGTATTTGCGGGCTTGAAGCCCTGAAGAAAGCGGGTTTTAATATCGCGGCGATTTTTTCCCATGAAGACGACCCCGGGGAAAATTGCTGGTTCGCTTCCGTCGTTGAATGGGCAAATAAAAATCATATCGAGGTATTTTGTCCCCCTGATGTGAATACGCCCCAATGGACGGAGAAAGTTTCACGTCTCGCTCCCGATGTGATCTTTTCCTTTTATTACCGGCACATGCTGAGTCCGGACATTTTGAACATGCCGGCGTCAGGCGCATATAATCTCCATGGCTCACTTTTACCCGCTTACCGGGGGAGAACCCCCGTAAATTGGGCCATCGTAAATGGAGAGAAACAGACCGGGGTTACACTCCATTATATGACAGTAAAACCGGACGCAGGTGACATTGTCGGGCAGAAGACTGTTGAGATAGTTTTTCAAGACACCGCTAGGACCTTGTATGACAAGCTCTGCGGGGCGGCAGGAGCACTCCTTGAGGAAGTCCTGCCTCTCATCCGGGAAGGCAGAGCCCCGCGGATTCCGCAGGAGCTGACGAAAGGGAGCTATTACAGCGGGCGCAGGCCGGAAGATGGACGCATTGACTGGAGCTGGCCGGCCATGAGGATCTACAATCTCATCCGGGCCGTTACCGAGCCGTATCCGGGCGCATTTGGTTTTTTGCCCGGAGTCGGAAAAATATTGATCTGGTGGGCCCTTCCTGAAGGAGAGGGCAGGAATGACCATCCCCCTGGACGGATAGAGGTTGAAAATGAGGATGTCTTTGTCAGAACGGGAGATGGCAGACTGAAGCTTATAGATGTCGAGGTGGCGGGATCGAGAATAAAACGCGGTCAAATTTTTAACTATTTTAAAAACAAAGAAGGGTTAGTCTTAACATGAAAATCTTAATTCTCGGGGTAAATGGATTTATCGGTCATCATTTGACCAATCGGATACTCTCTCAAACAGACTGGATCGTATACGGCATGGACCTTGCCGACGATCGCCTCGGTGAAGCCGTAAACAATCCTCGTTTCCATTTTCTTGAGGGTGATATAGCGATCAACAAGGAATGGATTGAGTATCACATAAAGAAATGTGACGTCGTTTTGCCGCTTGTCGCCATTGCGACACCCAAACTATATGTTGAAGATCCCATCGGCGTATACAACCTGGACTTTGAGATGAATCTGGCCGTCATCAAACAATGTGTTAAGTATCATAAGCGTGTTGTATTCCCATCCACGTCCGAGGTTTATGGCGCCTGCACTGACAAGGAATTCAAAGAGGACGAGAGTTTCCTGGTTGTCGGGCCGATTCAAAAAGAGCGATGGATATACTCATGCTGCAAGCAGCTCCTGGATCGCGTGATCTATGCCTATGGCACCCGCGGTCATCTTGAATTCACGCTGTTTCGACCATTCAACTGGATTGGACCGCGGCTGGATTCCTTGTACGTAGCCAAAGAAGGGAGTTCCAGAGTCGTTACACAATTCATTGCTGAACTACTTATGAAACGCCCGATAGCACTCGTTGACGGCGGCCATCAGAAGCGATGTTTTACCTATGTGGATGACGGCATCTCCGCGTTGATGAAAATTCTGGAAAACAAAAATGATATATGCAAAAGCGAGATTATCAACATTGGAAATCCGGACAATGAGTGTTCCGTGAAGGAATTGGCCAATATTTTGAAGAATCTCTTTATGGCTCATCGGAACCATAGAAATGACAAGGCATACTCTGACATCGTTGAGGCATCCGCCGAATCTTACTATGGCAAAGGCTACCAGGATATCTATTTCAGGAAACCGAGCATTGAAAAAGCGCGAAAGCTGTTGGATTGGAAACCTGAGATAGGCTTGGAGGACGCACTGAGGATGACACTGGATTCTTTCTTGGAGGAGAACAGGGGTGCCGTCTGATGACAAAAATAAAAAAGTACTGGGCATAAAGATCGATGTTGATACCTATCATGGTATGAAAAATGGTGTGCCCCGTCTTCTTAACATCCTGGGAAACTATGACATCAAGAGTACCTTCTTCTTGAGCATCGGGCCTGATGCCTCAGGCAGAGCCATTCTTCAGCTCATAAAAAATCCCCGCTTCCTGAAAAAGATGGTCAGGACTAATGCCGTTGGTCTCTATGGCTTGAGGACAGCCCTTTACGGGACCCTGCTTCCTTCGCCGATGATCGCCCTTTCGTTTCCGGAAATCGTCCAAGAGATTTTGTCTCAAGGCCATGAGGTGCAATTTCATGCATGGGATCACAGACGCTGGCAGGACGAGGTGAACAGAAGATCGACGCAGTGGATACGGGATTGGTTCGAAAAAGGTATCCGTGGTTTTGCGGAGCTGACGGGGCAACCGCCTTCCGCATTCGGGGCGCCTGCCTGGGCTATCGACGACAGGGTGATGGAGATTCTCGAGGATTACCGGTTTGACTATCTGAGCTGCACGAGAGCCAGAAAGCCGTTCATCCATGAGAAGATAGGTGTTGTGGAAATTCCATCCGATCTTCCTTGCTTTGAGGAGGTTGGTGTTCCCGAGGGCATTTCATCTGTTACTTCCATTTTGAAAGACGGAGATATGCATGTGCTGCCGGTTCACGCCGAGGTGGAAGGAGGCATCTGGAGCAGCCACTTCATCGACTTGCTCGAGCAGGTCACTAAGGCAGGTTACCGATTTACGACCCTCTCTGAAATACGAAAGCTGTTGCCAGTGGATAAACTGACAGTGCGAAAATACAGGATGGAATTGTTGCCCGGCCGTTCTGTTCCATGCGCGGTATGATCGATGGATCCTTTCATTAGAGTTACGGCTCGATTCTATTTACCATAATTGGGGATCGGTTCATTGACCACAGGATGCTTTTCTTGCACTTTGAGCCTGTGCTTCATGGCCTGCGCCACTTCCAGCGCCTTGGCTGCCTCGTTTTTTTCATAGAAAACATACGGTTCGTAGGTCCACCCATCAGCCAGCCTTTCTTCCTCCTTCTTCAAGGAAAAGAAGGTGTACCTGCCTATAAGCGGCGCGACGAGTTTTGTTTTCCATCCAAATGTGGCATAGATATCCGTGAGGAGCTTATCCGCCTTTTCAGCGATACGATCATCGTTGCGATACCACTTCCTCATGGCCCATACCGCACCGGCGTACGTTGAGTGTAAAGGAAATACCTCCCAGGCGAAACGCTCTCTCACGCGCCGGGGATGATTCTTATGCATCTGCCATCCGTTCAACAGCACCCGTATCAGACGAAGAATACTGGGGCCGTTGAACTTAAAGTCACGCCAAAATGCCTCCAGAATATATTCCTCTTCCTGTCCGCCTTTTATATAAGGATGGCGGTAATTGAAGCGATATTGTCCGTGGGAATCGGCATCGGGGAGTTCCGATTCTGCCAAGAGCGTTCCTTCCTGCTTGTGCTTCTCATACAGGGGAGTGCCCGAAATGGGAGTATAAAGCATGAACTGGTGAAAAACCGTTTCATGCCCGACGGCATAATCGATGATCGCATCCATATTTTCCGGTTTATGGTTTTCCAGGCCAATGATCGAGGATCCCAGGACACGGATGCCGTGAGATTGCAAGAGCTGCACCAAGGCTCGCGTGTCAACTCCATGGAGCTTATTGTAGCTGCTGGTTTCCCCCTCCAGACCCATCCATATCCATCCGATGCCGAGTCTCACAAGTTGATCAATCGTATAGGATTGCAGGACCCGCGCGGAGCTGAATACGTATATTGCCCAGCTTTTATTGTTGGCCTCCATCAGTTCGAGGAGCCTCAAAGCCCTTTTCTTGTGAAGGAGAAAGTTTTCATCCAGAGTAAAAAAGGATCGAACCTTGAGCTTCTTTTCCATTTCGCACATGACTTCAAAAAGTTCATCCCCTGTTTCATAGAAATTGATGAAATGCCCTTTACCGCCAAATAGCGCCGATGTTGAACAGAAGTTACATCCAACAGGGCAGCCCACGGAAGGGATCAGGATCGCCGCGGTACCGCCGGTTCGGCTGCCAAGACTGATACCCATAATCCTGCCTCCAAAGCCTGATATGGCCATCGGGTGCTTGATGGGTGCCTTGTCATCCTGCCCGAGATACCGCTGAAACCACCGGATGCCCTCGCCGCGGACAATCAGGTCAGCATCAATTATTTGATCGATCCCTTCTTTGTTGGTTATATGTCCGCCGATGACAATCGTGGCTGTGGGTTGATACTGCCGGATCAGTTCACACATCTTCTTCACCTTGCCGATGTTCGGAATGATTGCGCTGATACCGATGATATCATATGTGCAATGACGAATTTCTTCGATGAATCGTTCGAAGGCGGGGAAATCCAGCATCGTACAGGGGGCTTCGAGATTGGCATGAATCATCATCAGGCCGAAGGTGCGATGAAACATGCGCAGAGAAAACCCTCCCTGGACACGAGTTACCTGGTTCTGATATAGCTCCATAGGGTTGATTTTGCGGCTTCCGTAATCATCATCCTGGGCATATGGTCCGAAAACACTGGTGAGCAGAATGCGGGCATGGGTTCCGAGAGGATGAACCGGGTGGGTATGGTGCGAATGATTGATCATGTTACTCCTCCATAATGGGATAAGATATTTTACTGCGGAGGCAGCATAAGAAATATATTTACAGAAAGGAAGTTATAAGTAAGCGTTTTACAATACTTTTACAATTAGGGAGAGGTTGGAATAAAGAAGGAAAATTGACGGGAATAAACGTATCGTATAGATTATAAATAATTATGAAACAGGCAAAATGGTTTTTCCATCCGGTTTTTGTTTTCGTTCTGTCGACGGTCGCTCTCGTTTGTTCCCTCTTCTTGTATATCTACTGGTACGTCGGGATAAGCGCGGGACTCAAATCACTCGCCTATCGTTACCAGCTTGATCCAGGCCAATTTATTGAGGCCAGCCCCTGGGTTGTCATCCTCGTCCTGTCCTTGCTGGTCGGCGTCATCTTGGCAGGGATTCTCATCATCTTCATTTATCACCTGAAAACCCTCCAACTCTATCGCCTCCAGCAAACCTTCATCAGCAACTTCACCCATGAGCTCAAGACCCCGGTCACCTCCCTGAAGCTTTATCTTGAGACCTTTACCAAGTATGAAATCCCCCGCGATGAGCAACTCAAATATATCAGCTTCATGCTCCAGGATGCAGAACGTCTTTCAAACAACATCAACAGTATCCTGAATCTTGCCCGGATTGAGAGCAAGGTTTACGAAGGGGTCGTGACGAACGTCGACCTTGTAGAGTTGGTTCGAGGGTTTCTCACAAGCAACCAGCATATATTCCGGGAGTGTGACATCCATGTTGAAAACCCCATGGGGAAGGGATTCTATCAGCCTGTTGCTATATCGCTGATTGAGATGCTCTTGATGAACATTCTGACCAATGCCAAGAAGTACAACAATTCAGGGAGACCCGGCATCCGCATCACGTTCGAGGAGGGTGAAAATATCCAACTGATCCGTTTCCGTGATAATGGCATCGGTATCGAAAGGGGAGAGAGGAAGAAAATATTCAAGAAATTCTATCAGAGCCGAAACCACAGCGAACATGCCGTGGTAGGAGGAAGCGGTATCGGACTCTATCTTGCTCAGCAGATAGCAAGACTCCATCACGGAAAGATCACCGCGGATAGTGAGGGGGCGGGAAAGGGATCCGTTTTCACGTTGGCATTGCCCTTGAAACCGAAAAGGGAAAAACCATGAAAGATCTTCCACAAAAGCGCATTCTCATCATTGAGGATGACGAGCATATAGCCCATGGGCTGAAATTGAATCTCTCCCTTCAGGGCTATGAGGTATCAATCGCCGGCGAGGGAACATCGGGACTCCAGATGTGGAAAGACTGGAATCCCCACCTCATCGTGCTTGATATCATGCTGCCCGGTTTGGATGGTCTGTCAGTGCTGCGCCATATACGCGTGGAGGATGAAAAGCTCCCCGTCCTCATCCTTTCGGCTAAAGGTAGCCATGATGATAAGGTCAAGGGATTCTCTTACGGCGTTGATGACTACCTCGCCAAACCTTTTAACCTGGAGGAGTTTCTCATGCGTATTGAACGCCTCATGAAGAGGTCCTCCTGGAGCCGCGCCGGTACTGCCAATGAGGGGCTGGAAGCGCAAGAATTAAAGAACACGTACGTATTTGGGAGCAACACGATTGACTTCGAAACTATGACCGCGCAGGGTGCTCAGGGGATGATTCACCTGACAGAGCAGGAAGTGAGGTTACTTAAGATCTTCATTACAAACCGAGGGAAACCCTTGTCACGCAAGGTCCTCTTGGAAGTTGGCTGGGGGTACACTGGTGAGACGACGACACGCACGGTTGACAACTTCATCGTCCGTCTGAGGAAGTACTTTGAAAACGACCCGGAAAATCCTGTCTATTTCAAGAGTATCCGCTCCATCGGGTATATCTTCGACCACCCGTAACCGAACCTATTCGAAACTGAGAATTCGCCGACGCTTTAATATCCGTCAGATTTTTCCAGCCTGAACTCCATTATCAGGGCGCCCATGCTTGCGAAGAGACCGAATACGAATAGTCTCCATAAGCATGCCATGCCAAGTTGGAAAATATTCGCATAATGATGGAAACCGAGAGAGGTCGCAATGATCATATAGATAAGACTTGTAAAGATACCGAAGACTGCAGCCGTTGCAATCCGTTTCATCATCGGAGCACCCCCGCAGCCGGAGCTAACCATAACGCCTCCGATTAACGGGAGAGCGGCCATGAGCCACCAGATATGTCTCAGATCCGGAATGATCCCTGCATATTTAAGATACATCGTATCGGTTCCAATCAATATTCCGGCAGCGCCGAACGCCAGGGCTGCCGCGTGCCAATAACGCGGTTTCATCAATGCTCTCTTCTGTGCCCGCAAATCCATGTGCCTGCGAATTGTCAGGGGCCAGTTGTAAAACAGACAGAAGACGCCGTGTTCAAGCAGAGCGCCGCTCTCGCCAAAAACCGGCACAATATGCACCGATTCCGTGGCCCAGTGTCCGGCCATAAACCGCGCCAGCGTGGGATACCGGTAAGTCATTTGTATAGGGAAGGCGAGGTACCCGACATATTTGAAGAACGCTAAAAACAAGGCGATGCTGTAGTCCTTAAAATTTCTTTCTTTTATAACCAAAAAAAGCACATACAACCCCCGCGCGAGCGATCCGGGTGATACAGGTATGAGCTGGAAAAAGGCTATAATCCCAAATCCTATCACCCAGGCTTGTGCGCGGGGCATTTCGGGATGCGTCCATATGAAGTAGATCGCAAGCGCCGTGGCAACCACATGCGTTGTCGGCATCAAACAGATATGAACAGCCAGACTCTTGAGGTACTTCTGAATAAAAGGTTCTTTGATGGTCTTGATTATTTCATCGGCGTCGCTTGTGGTTATGATGCGCTTCTTCTTCCCAAGCTCTACCATGTCGCCCAGCCATTCCTCCCGCATCTCGGCATTAAAATAGAGTTGGATGGGCCGCACGAATATAAAGGCCAATTTTTCCTTTGCATATTTCCAGCTTGTTAAGAACTTATATAGTCCCACGGGAAGAATCGACAGAGGAAGATGGAGCAGGAACAGCCCGAGGGAATGGGCGAGCACCGGCGCTTCCTGTTCGGTTATTCTGCCGCTGCGATGCCATGATATCACCCGCTCCAGCCATTTTCCTTTAAGTGCTTTAAGAAAATATTCCATACTGCTGAAGCATTTGTTGTAATGCGCTCGCCATTCGGCGTGCCCCCAGGCTTTTTGCAAAACAGCACCTAAGAACGGTATCAAGCCCAGAAGGGAGAAAGGCAGGGCAGAGATTTTATGTTTCTGGAATCGTTCCTGTGTCGGAGAGTCGATAATATTTTTGATTTTCCACCCGGTAATCGCGCTGGAAAAAATGGTAGACCAGAGCTTCGTACTGTATAGCAGTTTGACATGGTTATGGGTAATATCAGGAACCGAATTGCGATAGATTTCTTCCGCAGCTTTCAGCTCCCCGAGCATGCCTATCATATCTGCAAATTCATTTTTATGAGCGAGCACAAATGCTTCAAGCTTTTTCAGGTCGCCCCGGTCGAACTGCACAAGAGACCCTCTGCGAATGCCTTTCCATATCAGCGAAAAATCGCCGGGGCTCATCGGGCCGAAAGGAAGCAATGCAAGACCTGCGCGGAAATCCATGGCGACAAGACCTGTATAAGGATCATCGTCAGTCGCATCCAACTTCAGACAGTTCGGTTGACTTTTGCAGGTGGACCATTCGTACTGGCGCGCGAATTCGTACGCGCCCATGTTGTGCAGGAGCTTGACAAAATCCGCCATGAATTGTTTCTTCGTTCTATATTCCGGAGAGCCGAGGACTTCAGAGGGAATTTTTTCTCCTTTTTTCCATCTGCTTAAAAGCTCCATGCGGTCGTCAACCTCAAGCTGCCAGGTACGGCCTTCAACCCAGGTGCTGATCTCACCGCAACTTCCTAATTGGGTATCAACAAAGATCGCGTAAATATCTTTGACACAAGATTCATCACCGAACCTGATCTTGGCGCCGCGGCGGATGAATTTCTGCCATAACGCGCCGGCTCTTGCCGCAGCGGGATTTGACTGCAATTGAAAAGGCCCCTGAAAGCCGATCCAGTAGAGCAGGTTTCTGAAAAAGCGCGCCCCTGACGATGGCGGAATCAGGATTTTCATGGCGTAAGAATTGGCAACCTGCAAACCGCGCAGCGTATCCGGTTCGATGCTGAGAGCTTTCACTTTGTAAACCTGTCCCGCAAATCCGCCGCCGACAAATTCTTCTATCTGTACTCGAACACGGGATGTTTTATCGGATACATCAGGCGCAACCGCGCTCGCATCATATTCCACGATATCTCCGACGTCGTAGCGTTTTACAGCTAATGGCCGCTGCAAGCCAAGGCGCCTGTATTCATTTTCCAGAGTTTTACACATCTCTATCGAATAATCTTTTTTCATAATGACCGCTGTGATAATCTATTTAACAATCATGCCACGTGGGACACCACGAAGATATGGAAATATTCAATTTGTCATTCCTGCGAAAGCAGGAATCTATAATTAGGACTGGATTTCGTGTCAAGCACGGAATGACATTTAAAAGTCTTCTTCGTACTAATGAATGCTCGTTTTTATAGGGGCAAACGAAATAGCTTTTTCTCATAAACGCCCCTTCAGGTCAAGCTTGCATCTTTTCTTCTAGCGATCTTCCTGAGCGAGTGAACTGCGTCTAAGGGTCTTTCATTGATTTTGATTAAATATTGGTGTATCAAATTCATTAAATTCGTCAGTTTCTGTTTTCCGGCTGGAAATTAAGTAGTACGAACACTAATTGTTTTTAGAAGTGAATATGGCAAACGAAATTATACCGTACATTGAGATGTGCCGACGCGAGGGAGTGAGTCTCCAGCGGGGGATGAATTACCAACTCGGTGGCAATCATTCCGTCATTTTAATGTCTGTACGCCCGGGAGCCCCTTATGCAGACAGGTTTGACGATGACGGTTCCACTCTCATTTATGAAGGTCACGATCTATCCCGGTCTACGCAATGTCCAAATCCGAAGTCATTAGATCAGCCGGAGCTTACTCCATTTGGTCAGCTAACGGAAAATGGAAAATTTCATAAAGCTGCTCAAGATTTTAAATCTGGGTATCGGCCACCTGAGCGCATACGAGTATACGAGAAAATCAAACAAGGCATCTGGTCGTATAATGGTGTATTTCATTTGGTAGATTCTTGGCGAGAGCAAACAGATGGACGTAGCACTTTTAAGTTCAAACTTATTGCGGTCGAAGGGGAAGAAGATTTTTCTATTCCCATTCCTGACGAGCCTGAAGTGCGGCGAGTGATTCCGACCGCTGTCAAACTGGAAGTTTGGAAACGAGACGCTGGGAAATGTGCTAAGTGTGGCTCAAATGAAGATCTCCACTTTGACCACATTATTCCTTGGTCGAAAGGAGGTTCTTCAACCACGGCGGCTAATATTCAACTTCTTTGTGCTCGGCACAATCTTGAGAAACACAACAGGATTGAATGACTGGCCGGTAACGAACCAATCCAGCCGCCGGCTTTCAGTAGAGCCTGTTTCTTGGCATTAGAGATTAGGATATCTTAGATGTTTGAACTGCAAATGGAAGATGATCAAGTTCAGTGACATACAAGATGCATTCCTCTTTGTAAGTTCAGCCGGTTACGGTATGAACACGGCAATTCTCTGCAAAGATACAGGACAAATACTCTATCATTCAGAGATGGGTGATCTCGATGAAATTGATGACGATGATCTCGATTGGGATATGTGCATAGAGATTCCCCACAAGAATGATCTCGATATGGGTCAAAGTCTCATCTTTGGGTTTGTCGAAATGCAGTTGCCCGATGACTATCACCATGTGCAGCAGATTTTTCGAAAACGCGGGGCGTATCGACGGTTCAAGGATTTTCTGGAAACAAAGGGACTACTGGAGATGTGGTACGA
>CAITLA010000042.1 GCA_903893135.1 uncultured Syntrophaceae bacterium
CGGGTAAATTTACAGAAGATGAACAAGAGTTCTTGCTGGAGATCGCCGATGTTTTGGGAATAGCACTCAACAATCAGGAGATATACGGCAGAAGGAGAAAGACAAGATTCGATTACCTCGTCACTCGCGGGTTTCTCAAGGAAGAAGAGCTGGATAGCGCCTGGGATAGAGCGAGAGAAGAAAATGAATCAATGGAAGGCTTCCTGATGAACAAATATAAGATCTCCAGGAGTGATATCAACAGATCTTATGAAGAATATTTCCACTGCAAAGTTATAACCTTCAATGAGAAATTTCCCGTCCCGGGAGACCTGTTAAAGAATTTAAAGAGGGAATTTCTCCGCCGTGAGATGTGGGTTCCCCTTCAAAGAGTGGACGGAAGTATCCATGTCATCATCGACGACCCCTACAATATCCTCAAGCGCGATACGATTGAAAGTGTCTTAAAAACGAAGGCGGTCAAATATGACGTAGCGCTCCCGGAAGACATCATTAAGTACATCAATCTGTTCTACTCAACGAAGGAAGACGACCAGTCGATGACGGACATTCTGGGACGACTTGTTTCAGACGAAGAAGCTGACGAGGATGAAGGCGAAGTTGTCACAGAGTCAGACAGCGTCATCATGCAGATTGTGAATAAGATCATTAACGACGCATATGCAAGGCGCTCATCTGACATTCACGTCGAACCAAATACTACGAAGAAAAACGTGGAAATCCGTTACAGAGTTGACGGGGAATGCATGCTTTATCAGACCCTTCCGTACAATTACCGGGCCGCTATCGTTTCAAGAATAAAGATCATGTCCAATCTGGACATAACCGTAAAGAGACTCCCTCAGGATGGAAAGATAAAATTCAGGCGTGCCGGTGGCGATGAAATCGAGCTTCGCGTGGCTACAATTCCTACGCAGGGCGGCGTGGAGGACGTGGTCATGCGAATACTCGCCAAGGGCACAACCATGCCCCTTGAAGAGATGGGGTTATTGGACAGAAACTACAAAGGACTAATCGGCATTAGCGAAAAACCTTACGGCCTGATCCTATGTGTTGGCCCTACCGGTTCCGGAAAAACTACGACACTACATGCGGCGCTGCACCATATCAATACGCCGGACAAAAAGATATGGACGGCGGAAGACCCTGTTGAAATTACCCAGTACGGGCTTCGTCAGGTTCAGGTTCACCCCAAGATCGGATTAGATTTTGCCGCTGTTACGCGAGCCTTCCTCCGCGCTGATCCGGATGTTATTATGGTCGGCGAAATGAGGGATTTTGAAACGGCAAGAACTGGCATCGAGGCATCATTGACAGGACACCTGGTCTTCAGTACCCTGCACACAAACAGCGCCCCTGAGACGGTCGTCAGGCTTCTCGATATGGGTATAGACCCCCTGAATTTTGCGGACTCCCTCTTGGGAATCCTTGCACAGCGTCTGGTGAGAACCCTCTGCACGGTCTGCAAGGAGAAATATAATCCATCAATCGATGAATATAACGAATTGGTGGAAAGTTACGGTCATGATCTTTTTGAAAAACTGAACATACCCTACACAGACGACCTGATCCTCTATCGTCCAAAGGGATGTGAGGCTTGCGGCAAGACAGGATACAAGGGAAGACTGGGTATCCATGAACTCCTCCTCAATACAGACGTGATTAAGAGATTGATTCAGAAGCACGCATCTGTTGAGGAGATTCGCGAAGCGGCAATTGCCGAAGGGATGACCACCCTGCTTCAGGACGGACTGCAGAAAGCCCTCAAGGGCGTAACGGACGCAAAGCAGGTTCGAAGGGTCTGTATTAAATAATAAGAAGATAAGCAAGAATTGCCTAGGTGACGGAACTATTATAGGAGTCTGTCCTTCCAGGAGCTGAGCTTCTGCAAGGCCTCAAGGGGCGTCATATTCGGAATATCCAGCAATTTGAGCTCGCTTGCGATCATGTCCTCCCCGTCCATAAAGAGGTTTAACTGGGTCTTGTCCTTTTGGGCCGATTTCCTGCCACGGGCGATCTTAGGCATGCCGACCTCGTCGAATTCACCCTTTTCAAGGTTATTCAGAATCTCCCTGGCCCTGACAATGACTTCATCGGGCACTCCGGCTATTCTCGCCACCTGAATGCCGTAGCTCCGGTTCGTTCCGCCTTCAACGATTCTTCTGAGGAAGATGATCCTGTCTCCCCACTCCTTGACGGCAATATTGAAATTCTTTATCCCCTCCTTCGTCAAAGCCAGGTCTGTCAACTGGTGATAGTGAGTGGCAAAGAGCGTGCGTGCCCCTATGAGCTTCGCATTGTGAATGTATTCCGCCGTTGCCCAGGCAATGCTGAGCCCGTCAAATGTACTAGTCCCCCTGCCAACCTCGTCAAGGATGATCAGACTTCTCCTTGTGGCATTCTTCAAGATATTGGCAACTTCGTTCATTTCGATCATAAAGGTGCTCTGTCCCTTGGCCAGGCTGTCCGCCGCCCCGATACGCGTAAATACACGGTCGATAACACCGATGCGTGCTTCCAGCGCCGGCACAAAGCTTCCCGCCTGGGCGAGGATCACTATGAGGGCGATCTGCCTGATGTATGTCGATTTTCCCGCCATATTCGGGCCGGTGATAATGAGGAGGCGGTTTTCATCCAGATCGAGATGGACGTCATTGGGCACGAAACCGTCCGGCAGCGGCATCCTTTCCACGACAGGATGCCTGCCGTCCCTTATTGCAATCCTGTCTTCACAATCGACAATAGGACAGCAGTAGTTGTAGCGCTCCGCCGCCTCCGCCAGGGCTGCAAGGCAATCGAGGTTGGCAATATGCGAGGCTGTGGTCTGAATCCGTTTTATTTCCTTCGATATCTCTCCCCTGACTTGGACGAAGAGATCATATTCCCGCTCTTTCCGACGGTCCTCTGCGGTAAGAACGGTATGCTCGTATCCTTTCAACTCCTGATTGATATACCGTTCTGCATTTACGAGGGTCTGTTTCCGGATATAATCATGGGGAACGAGATCTGTATTCGCCTTGGTGACTTCAATGTAATATCCGAAGACACTGTTAAATCCCACTTTCAGAGAATTGATCCCCGTTCTTTTTCTCTCCCTTTGTTCAAGGGCGGCGATCCACTTTTTCCCGTCTCTGCTCGCGGATATGAGCTCGTCGAGTTCTTGATCATAACCCTCCTTGATGACTCCACCTTCCCGAATTGTCATCGGAGGGTCCTGCGCAATGGCTCTCTCAATCACGCCGCAGATATCCGGCATTTCGTCAATCCCGGCATAAATTGAAGCCAGGAGCGATGAATCCGAGCCACAAATGACGGCCCTGATTTGCGGCAGCGCATTCAGAGATGTCTTCAGGGCAATCAAGTCGCGCCCATTGGCGACACCCATAGAAACCCTGCTTGCCAGCCTTGCCAGGTCATAGACACTGGAAAGGGCATTCCTCATATCCCCCCTCAGTATGTGGTGTTCCTTAATTTCAGATACCGCTGCCAGTCTTTCTCTGATTTTCTCCGGATCCACGAGAGGATAGTTGAGCCACCACCTGAGCCTCCTTGTGCCCATGGACGTGATTGTCTCGTCGAGAATATGAAAGAGGGACCCTTCCTTTCTGTTCTCGGTTATGGTTGTAAATAATTCAAGATTTCGCTTGGCGATTTCATCCATGACGAGATAGCTATCGGTCTCATACCAATGAATGGCATTTATATGGCAAAGGTGGTCCTTCTGCGTTTCTTCCACGTAACGGATGATGGCGCCTGCTGCAGCTACCGTGGCCGGATGTCCTAATATGCCTTCCTTAGCCAGGAGTTCGTGAGAGAAATATTCTCTTAATCGGCCGCACGCGGCATCATAATCAAAATAATCTGCCGCGAAAAAATTTATTCTGGGCCGAGGATCCCTCTGCGACAACGTTTTCACAACAGCTTTTTCACGAAAGTCCTCCTCGATGATGACTTCGCGAAAATCGAGGCCGCTTATTTCCGCTATGAATATATCCCTGTTTTGAGACTCCGTGACCAGGAATTCCCCTGTAGATATATCCAGGAAAGCAAGGCCGAACCTGTCGTCTCGGAACGCAAGAGCCATCAAGAAGGCATTTTCCTTGATGTTCGTGTTATCTTCATCGACAAAGAGAGAAGGCGTGATAATGCGCACCACTTCCCTTTTCACAATGCCCTTTGCTTCTTTTGGATCTTCTATCTGTTCACAGATTGCTACTTTGAAGCCCTTCTCGATGAGCTTTGCGATATACGATGACGCGGCATGGTAGGGTATGCCGCAGAGAGGGATGCTGTCATCCTTTCCCTTGTTCCTTGACGTGAGAGTAATCTCCAGAATCTTGGAAGCGGTAATTGCATCTTCAAAAAACATCTCATAGAAATCCCCCATCCTGAAAAAAAGGATGCAGTCCTTGTGCTGCTCCTTGATTTCCAGGTACTGCCTCATGGCGGGGGTTAAATTCATGGTGCCAGTCATTCCCACTTATTACCCTTTTTTGTGAGGTCGATATACTCCACCCGCTCTACCCTTCCCCTGTCACTGATGAAAGAATTGAGGAGCCAGCTAATGACGCTGATGATGAGGGAGCCGATTACGGCCGTCCAGAACCCGTAAACCTCAAACCCAGGAATGATGCCCGATGCCATCTTCAGCATCAGGGCGTTGATGATAAAAGTGAAAAGTCCCAATGTCAGGACATTAATGGGCAGGGTGAGAATCAGTAAAATAGGTCGGAATAATGCATTCAGGATTCCCAGCGCGGCTGCCGCGAAGAAGGCGGAAAAAAAACCGCTGATGTGGATGCCTTCCAGTAGGTAGGAAGCTATGATAATAGATGCCGTAAGAATTACCCAGCGTATTAAAATTCCCATGACAATAAATTCTCTCAATCAAAATGTGTGAATTGCTCCTTCGTTGCGCCGCAAACAGGACACTCGTCAGGAAGCGCTCCATCCGATACGTAACCGCATAGTGTGCAGACGTAGTATGTGGTTTCTCTCTCCTCCATCACGTGGCTCATCGCTTCTTTATAAAGCTTTGCATGAACCTCTTCCACATCCTTGCTCTGGCTGAAATGAAGCACCGCCGCCGAGTTCCCTTCCGCTTCTGCCTGTTTGACGAACTCATCATAGGCAACCCCGGCAACTCTTGTTTCCGATTCAAAGCTCATGGCAAGGTTTTCCTCGGTGCTCTTCACCCTCCCCAGGACCAGTAGTGCCCGTGCCCCGTGGATCTCTTCCGAAAACGCTATGACACGAAAAAGTTTCGCGATCTGAGAGTATCCTTCCTCCTTGGCCTTTTCAGCATAGGCTTTCAGCCTTAGCGCCGCCTTAGCTTCACCCGTATATGCTTCATATAACGCATCTGTTGTGCTCATCCCCGGTGAACCTGTCTTCATAATTGTTCACATCCATGGAAAAAAAGTGTAACCGGTAAGCCCTTAAGAGACGCGAATCCACTCGGCTCAGATTCTCAAAGGTCCCTTCCCGTATCAATTTCTCGTTATTCAGGCGAAAACTCTTCCTTGCCAGCGCCACATATGGGACATACCCATTCATCGGGAAGTTTTTTAAACGCAACGCCGGGAGGGATGCTACCTTCCTTATCTCCCTCGGCAGGGTCATACACATATCCACAGATACCGCAAATATACTTTTCCATTTTTCCACATCCCTTCTATTGATATTGCATGATAAACGTAAAGAAAGATTTGAAAGATTTCCTTCTCGTCAGTATCATCAGGTTAAGAGTCACAAGGCTCTCACTAACATTTATTGACAAGAAGATTGTCTTGTATTATAAGGCGCAACTCGAATCGGCTTTTTTAATATCCACTTTAGAAAGATTTATCAAGACTTTTTCACGAAACTATAAATCGTATAAGACGATAGTTGACTTTAGGATTATCTTATACTATTGAAAATATTGAAATCGACTATTCCCCGGTAGCTCAGTCGGTAGAGCAGATGGCTGTTAACCATCGGGTCCGTGGTTCGAGTCCGCGCCGGGGAGCCAAAATAATATTAAGGGGTTACACATTTCTATATGTAGCCCCTTAATAGCTTTTATTCCCTTCCTCTCTCCACTTGCTCCCCACTTCTTGAACCATAAAAAAAGGCGGCTGCCCTCACACCCGCCTATCAAAAAGAACACCTCGTCCGGCTTCTCAGAATCGCCCAGGTTGAATGATCGCTGCCGCTGTCATTTTTTTCTTTCTCCTTCTGGGCGGTCGAAACGGCCTTCTGCCAGGCTTCGCGTTGATTAGTGAGTTCGAGCTTAAGCATACTTTTCTAAGATGTTCTTCCTGAAATGTTGTTTTAATGATTCGACAACTGAATGCAACGTTTCAAATGCATATCTTAAATTATACCCTTTACGTAATCGTCAGGCGTTATAAGAGCAGAAAAGCCCAAAGCGATTGAGTTGGCAAAATCGGCTTCGGGCTTCCCTGGAATAACCTCTCTCCAGAAGGAGAGAAAAACGGAGGGAAATATAGTTTAATTATACTTTATTTGGAGAGTCCGTCAACGGTTTTGTGAAAGGATCAAGAACAAAAAATGTAACATATGGCTTTGACTTAAACTGGGGTCATAGGATATTATTTTTTTGATTCGATGAGCTTTCTTGCAAGGATTGGCATACTGGAAAGTAATTCTTCCTCCTGCCCTGACGAACACTTGAGGGTGCCGATACCCAGGGTTCGCATCGTTTTTATATCCGTGCGCGCTGCCTGGAGAACGTATGAATTTCCCAGCATGGCAAGACGTCCTGTAACGGCCTGATTTGCCGCAAGCCATTTTCCGAGTTCCACGATCTCTTTTTCGGCAACCAGCCCTGAGTGTTGCAGCTTCAATTCCTGCATTACCTGCATCATATTTTCACGATTCACCAACGAAAATTGGCCCAATATGAAAAGTTCCTCCCGAAGGGCATGGGTGAGAATGAGCGCAACAACGTTGAGACGCTCGATGGTATCAAAATCGTAGACCACAAGCTTGGCCTTGTCCGTTACTGGCGTTTCCGTTTGCATCTCATGTTCCAGTTTCTTCTCGAACTCCTTACGTTTATCGGCTGCCTCTAACTCAGGCCGCGGTACAGGGGCAACTTTTGCGATAATTCTCGGGGTTTCCGTATCTTTCTTCATATCAGGTACGGGTTTTTGCAGCGCTTCTGCAATGGGCGCGGGCTTTTTTTCAATTGCAACTTCGGGCGGTGCAGAGGCAATTTTAGGTACCGAAGGCGGTGCTAAAGCAATCTTCGTCTCAGGAGGTGCCGGTTTCTTTGTCTCTTCTTCAGGCATAAGCCCCCCTTTGCGAATGGCCGTTGCCAGCAAATCTCCTTTTGCCTGCGAAAACAATTTCCTATACATTCTTGGATATAATTTATTTAAAAAATAATCTCTGCTCAAGTCATCAGTACCTGAACCCTCGACAAGTTCAGAAAATAAATAGCACATTCTGGTCTCTGTATTGAAAAAGTTGATAGAGTATTTATAACTAGGTGATCTTGATCCATCCCTTGTAATAATCATTACATAGTCCGCATATAACGCTTTACCGTATTGTTTTAATAATGCGTAGTCATCTTTTAACCACCAGTATTGATCGACGGGAAGTACATCTGTTCCTACAGCATAATTTACATCTTCTTGGGGTACTGCTTCATATATTCCCGTATCCTGTAAATGTTCAGTAACCATTTTAATCATCAAATTTGACCATCTATCATGAGGTAAACCAAACCCGTATCTTCCCGGGTTGGCTGAAATAGGCAGAATAGCTACACGCAATTTGATGGATGGTTGCGGTGGAGCAATTGCCTTAAATTGAATTGTTGTACAGGCATTAAAACAAAGTAAGGTAACTATTAAAGGGATAACAGAAATACTTTTCCAGGAAGTAATCTTCTTCATTCTATTTCCCTTAAATGAACCATTTTCTTCTAATTGTGGCTGAAAATTCATTAGCATGTCTATTTTACCCAGAATTAAATCTAATTGGCAGATCATATCAGCCAATTATGAAGCTGAATAACTTATAATTCAGAACTATATGCATTTCAATAAATATTATTTAAGTTGGACAGTCCGTTTTTTTTTGCAAAAAGGAAAATAGTGGTCTTGAAATATAAACACTTGGATACCGTATCTAACCCCATAAAATTGGGCGGCACTTCCGTTGCGCTCCATAGCGGTAGGTAAGCTCTGATGTTGTTAGATCAAATATTTCAAACGCAAATCCTCAAAATATATCATCCAGCATGCTTGTTGCTTTGTAGGTGCAGACAGCGACCGGCCGGATGACTGTTCTTGAATAATCCAAAACGGTTTTTTTCATTGAATCCTTCCTATAACAAAGCATCCAGCAATTTTGACTGGCATACTTTCTTTCAACCGGTATGTAACATCGACTGTATTCTTTAAGAGAAAAGTTTTTTAAAATATTGTATGTTTTATTTGTCAATCAATATTCTCCGAGGAATGAAAAATGAAAGATAAAGGCAAGACAAAGGCGCAACTCATAAAAGAGATGGCAGAAAAGCATCTACGCATTAGAGAGCTGGAAAAATCAGAAACCGAGCGCGTGGGGGCGGACGAAGCGTTGCGTTTGAGTATGGAACGGCTCCAGCTGGCACTCGATGCAGCGAATTCAGGAACCTGGGAATGGGATCTGCGAACCAACGAGAACATCTGGTCTGAGGAGTTGTGGAAGCTCTACGGGTTGGAACCTCATAGTTGTGAACCTTCTTACGAAGCCTGGCTGCATACGATTCATCCCTATGATCGGGCAAAGACCGAGCAGGTGGTTATGGAGGCAGCACGGAAGGGCACTGAACTGAATGCGGAATGGCGGGTGCTTCTTCCAGATGGTGAGGAGCGCTGGTTGATGTCCCGGGGACGTCCCTTGCTCGACGCCAATGGACAGGCAGAACGCTTCATCGGGGTTGTCATTGACATTAGCGAGCGAAAGCGGGCTGAGGAGGCGCTGCGGGAGTCAGAACGACGATTATCCGAAATCATTGATTTCGCGCCTGATGCAACCTTTGCCATTAACAAAGAAGGAGAAGTCATCGCCTGGAACCGGGCTATTGAAGAAATGACCGGAGTTCGAGCCTCTGAAATCTTAGGAAAGGGCAATTACGAATATTCTTTGCCCTTTTATGGGGAACGGAGACCCATACTGATTGACCTCGTATTCAGCACTGAAGAAGAAATCGAGCAGAAATACCATATTGTCAAGAAGGAGGAGGACATCTTCATAGCTGAGGCTGACGTAATACTAAGAGGATCAAATCGAGTGGTTTGGGGGAAAGCAAGCATCCAGCGCGACAATAAGGGTAGCATCACCGGTGCTATCGAGTCTATCCGTGACATCACCGAGCGCAGGCAGGCGGAAATAGATTTGGCAGAACGCACAATGCAGCTTGAAGCCGCCAACAAGGAACTGGAGAGCTTTAGCTACTCAGTCGCCCACGACCTGCGTGCCCCTCTGCGAGCTATTGACGGGTACGCGCGCATGATCCTCAAGAAACAAGGTGATAAATTTGACAAGGATACCCTGGACAGATTTAACGTAATCAGATCCAACGCGCTTCTGATGGGCCAGCTTATTGACGATCTACTGGCCTTCTCCCGCCTGGGCAGGAAGTATATATCTCTTACGCTGCTGGACATGGATGTCCTTGTCAGGGATGTATGGAAAGAAATGCAAAACATGAACCCATGTTGCTGACAGTCAACAGCATCCCTCCAGGCTGCGGAGACAGGGCGCTAATTAAACAGGTGTATATCAACCTTCTTTCCAATGCCGTCAAATTCACGAGGAACCGGGAAACCGCACATATTGAAGCTGGAGGCTACTCCGATGGAAACGAAGTCGTGTATTATGTCAGGGACAACGGTGTCGGCTTTGACATGCAATATTGCGATAAATTGTTCGGAGTTTTTCAGCGTCTTCATAGTGCTGATGATTTCGAGGGGACCGGCGTTGGCCTCGCAATTGTCCAGCGTATTGTGCACAGGCACGGCGGACGGGTATGGGCGGAAGGCAAGATAGACCAGGGTGCTTGTATTTACTTTACACTTGGCGTAAGCAAATAAACTGTTTTTATGGATGCGAAGGAGCTTTATGGCTCTTTTGAAGATCGTTTCTCTGCCGCTCTAGAAGGGTTCGCAGGCTTTCCGGTATTCATAGCACCGTCAAGGGCAGATCCCTTGGCAGCCGGTTCCGATGGTTCCGGAGGCGCCTTCATATCTTCGCCCTCAATTCTGTCCGGTTCACTCAGCATCTCTTCGTATTCCGGTATCACCACGCCCCTTCTAACCATGATTTCGTATATTTTATCAGAGCGGCTCTCAACAAACTTTGAAGTGCCGGCGGGATTATATCTTATAGGATTGGGAAGGGCCGCTGCCAGCCTTGCTGCCTCCTGGGCTGTCAGGTCTGATACTGCTTTGCCAAAGTAGTGGCGCGCAGCAGTCTCGATACCGAACAGGCCATCACCCCATTCCACGACATTCAGATAAAGCTCGATAATTCTCTTCTTGGAAAGATTTCTCTCTAACCGCCATGTGAGGATCGCTTCCTTTATCTTGCGGACGGGATTTTTTGAAGGAGTCAGATACAGGTTCTTTGCGAGTTGCTGGCTTATGGTGCTTCCGCCGAGGACAAACTTTCTCTTCTTGATGTCTTTTTCAATGGCCTTATGTATGGCCTCGTAATCAAACCCTTCATGAGTCCAGAATTTATCGTCTTCCGCAATAATCACCGCCTTTATCACGTACGGAGGAATCTGCGACAGTGGCACCCATTGCTGAATGATTTTTTTCTTCTTGCCCTGACTCTGCCACTCTTTTTCCCGATACTCCATGAAAGCCGTCTTTTTAGGATACACCTTCCTCAGCTTTGAGACATCAGGGTAAACGAAATACAAGCCGATACTCAGAAAAAGGGCAGATATAAGGGTAACAACAAGAATGCTGATTAATCTTTTCATCTTAAGTCAAGGAATCCCCCCTCCCCTCTTGTAAAGGAGTTCAAGAAGGATTTTCAATACGTATTTGATGGCACGCGCCATCAGGAATGCTTCATATATCAGATTATCATATTATGAAAGCACGGAGTAGCATCCGGACTTATTGATAAACACCTTTTTTGACCAATTATAATGAAATTACGAACGCATGAACTGCCATATTATTGAAGCGAAAAGGCATGATTTTATTTGATTTTATTGAAAACTTCACGATTTTGTGAAAATTTACTTTGACTTATGGGAATATTTTTTGTAGAAGATGACGTTAGCTTTTTTTGTGTGCAGCTTGTCATCCATTGTCAAAATCTGTGCACCGTTAACATAGTGGGGCATCCCCCGAATGAAAAAGAGGAGGTACTTCATGATGAAACGGCAGATTTTCCTATGGATGGGACTGATTGTCCTGTTCACTGCATTTGGCCTCAACCAGGAGGTCTTTGCAAAGGAATATAAAGTCAGGCGAGGCGATTCACTCGCCAAGATTTCAAAAAAGTTCGGCGTCACCCCTCAGGCCTTGATGGAAGCAAACGCTCTCACTAGTGATGCCCTTCGACCCAGACAAGTCCTCATCATTCCCGATAACGGCAAGAAGAAAATAGCCAAATCCAAGAAGACCCCTTCCTATGGCTCCGAATACTACGTGGTGAAAAAGGGGGATACCCTTAAAACCATCGCAAAGAAAACAGGCCATCCCGTAAGTGAAATCAGCAGGCTGAATCATGTCAATGCAAGAGCCTTGAAAATAGGGCAGAAACTTGTCCTTGCCAGGCACGGTCCTGTGAGACAACTGGCGACAGCGAGAACTGATGAAACAGAGGAATCAGTCGAAGATGATGACTTTTTGGGCGATGATGATGACCTTGTCATGAACGATGACCCGGCAGAAGTGACAAGGGATGCAGATTCAAGCTCAGAATTACTCGGCAACTGGGACAGTCCCAATGAACGGTCATTGTTTGTCAGGGTCGCCAAAGGATTTTTAGGCGCACCCTATCGATTAGGGGGATCGTCGGTCAGGGGTTTAGATTGCTCCGCGTTTGTAAGAAAGATTTACGAATTCTTTGACGTCAGCCTTCCCAGAACGGCGAAGGAACAGGCACATGTGGGGAAGCATGTATCGAGAGATGAACTTAAAGAGGGAGACCTCGTCTTCTTCAATACGAGGCGGGCCTATGGACATGTGGGGATATATATAGGAAACAATGAATTCGTCCACGCCTCAGCCGGCCGGGAGAGAAGAGTCAGGATAGATACCCTCGACAAACCTTACTATGACAAACGCTTTGTCAAAGCCGTCAGGATCAAGGGGTTAGACAGCGGAGTATAATCCACCTTTATAGCGTGGGGAAAAAGGAAAAAGGTTGGAAAGATGGGACATAGACATGTCCCATTTTTTTTCACCATATGTCCACGAGGGAAGCTGGATACTGACTAAGACACATTTCTATTGATTTATTCGCATACCATATATATCCTTAACCCGGTATAGACAGCAAAGATCCGTCGCAGTCAGGCAATTACGGAACGAGAGTTGCCGTTTGCATAGAGGAGCCGAGCACGGCAAAACAGAGTAAATGAATAATTATAAGAATTGTGAAGGAGGCAGACATGCATAAGAAAGCGCTATCATTCATCATTGTTTTAATTTTTTCCTTTTCTATTGGCGGCTGTGTTACCACGGCCACTTACGAGAAGAAATCCGCGGAGGCCGATAGTCAGGCAAAGGAACTCGCAGCCGTGAAGGCAGACAGAGACGATCTGGATAAGGTTTTGAAAGCCAAAACTGATGACCTGTCAAAGTCAATCGCGGATCTCAGGCAGAAAACTGCTGACCTCGAAGCTGAAAATACAAGACTGAAGGAAAATGTCGCTGAGTTAAAAAAGAAGGAGGCAGAGGTTCAGTCTGAGAGCAATACCTATAAACAACTGACGCAGGAAATGAAGGGTGAGATTGCCAAGGGCCAGATCACAATTTCAGAACTTAAAGGAAAATTGACACTGGATGTGGTTGACAAGATCCTTTTTGCCTCCGGACACGCAGAGGTGACAAAGGAAGGACTGGCAGTTTTGCAGAGGGTCATCGACATCCTCAAAAACGTCAAGGATAAGGCGATCCGCACTGAGGGGCACACCGACAATGTAAAGATCAAAGGCGCCCTCGTCAAACAGTACCCCACCAACTGGGAACTTTCGGCAGCTCGAGCCATCAACGTCGCAAAATATTTACAGCAGCAGGGAATTGATCCCACACTTCTATCAGCCACTGGTTTTGGGGAATACAAGCCGGTAGCAGGTAACGACACTTCCGAAGGGCGGGCTAAAAACCGGAGGATTGCTATTATTCTCCTGCCAAAGGAGTGAAAGCATAACAAGAATCTCATGGGCAAGACGATCACCGAAAAAATAATTGAAGCACATATTGTTTCAGGTAGATTCGTTCCCGGAACTGAGATCGGAATTAGAATCGATCAGACCCTGACGCAGGACGCCACAGGGACCATGGCCTATCTTGAGTTTGAATCGATGCACGTCCCGAGAGTCAGAACGGAATTGTCCATAAGTTATATTGATCATAATACCATTCAGAGCGGGTTTGAAAATTCCGATGACCACAGGTACCTGCAAACTGTAGCGCAGAAGTATGGCATATACCTTTCACGGGCGGGTAACGGTATCTGTCACCAGGTGCACTTTGAGAGGTTTGGAAAACCAGGGAAAACGCTCCTCGGTTCCGACAGCCACACGCCCACGGGTGGCGCCCTCGGCATGCTCGCCATCGGCGCCGGGGGTCTGGATGTGGCTCTGGCCATGGCGGGGGAACCCTTCTGCTTTACCTGTCCCAGGATAATCAAGATCAATCTTACCGGTACACTGCCTCCATGGACATCCGCCAAGGATATTATCCTGAAGGTTCTTGAGATATTTACCACGAAGGGAAATGTCGGGTTCATCTTTGAATATGGGGGAGAAGGTACGGCGACTCTTTCGGCGCCCGAGAGGGCTACCATAGCCAATATGGGCGCGGAATGCGGCGTAACCACATCCATCTTCCCGAGCGACGAGATGGCGCGGATTTTCTTGAAGGCCCAGAAGCGGCATGATGACTGGCAGGAAATAAGAGCCGATCTGGATGCAGAATATGACCGAATCGTTGATATTGACCTCTCTCATATCGTTCCACTCACAGCAAAACCGCACAGTCCAGATAATATAAGCCCCGTGAGAGACGTGGGAGGAATTCGAGTGGACCAGGTCTGTATCGGAAGTTGCACCAATTCATCATACAAAGACCTCGCAACAGTCGCCAGGATTTTAAAAGGCAATGTGGTTCACCCGGAGGTCAGTTTTATCATTGCACCTGGCTCACGACAGGTACTGGAAAATCTTGCCAGAGAAGGTTATCTTACGGACCTCATTATGGCAGGGGCGAGACTCATGGAAAGCGCATGCGGATTCTGCATCGGCAACAGCCAAAGTCCCCAGACAAGAGGGGTGTCCCTCCGAACATCAAACCGAAATTACCTTGGCCGGTCAGGCACACTTGATGCACAAGTCTATCTTGTAAGTGCCGAAACCGCGGCAGCCTCAGCCATAACGGGGAGAATTACGGATCCCCGTGACCTCGGTGTGGTCTATCCTCAAGTGCCCATGCCCGACCGTTTTTATATTGATGACAGTATGATCATCAAGCCCGAGTCGACTGAGAACTCTTCTGCCATAGAAATTTTCCGCGGTCCGAATATAGGCGTTCCGCCTGCGAATGACCCGTTTCCGGAGATGATTAAGGGTGAAGTCACCATCAAGGTGGGAGACAAAATCACGACTGATCATATTGTTCCTGCCGGCACCAGGATGAAATATCGATCAAACATACCCAAATACTCGGAGTGTTTTTTTGAACCGCTCGATGGGCAATGTTCCGAACGTGCTACAAAAATCCGGGACAAGGGAAAACACAATATAATCATCGCCGGACTTTCATACGGGCAGGGTTCGTCGAGAGAACACGCCGCCATATGCACGATGTTCCTGGGTGTGAAGGCCGTCATCGCTAAGTCTTTCGAAAGAATTCACGCGGCAAATCTGATAAACTTTGGAATACTTCCCGTTACATTTAAGGACGACAGGGACTACGAGCGTATCAACCAGGGGGACAGCCTTGAGATTACCGACGCCAGAAAGACCATCGAGGGAAGCGAAAAGATGCTCGTAAGGAATGTCTCTAACAGTTTAACATTTGAGGTTAATTACAATCTGTCAGAACGGCAGAAAAAAATTCTTCTTGCCGGCGGTGCACTGAATCTAAGGCACATCTGATAGACAGGTCATCTCCTTTGTGATAGAAAAAAGTATGAAATCGTCAGGCAAAAAATCTGTTCCTTTGATGGATAGGATAAAAGTCAAGTCTACCATCGTCGAGATGGATGGTGACGAGATGGCGAGAATCATGTGGAAGCTGGTTAAGGACAAGCTGCTCCTTCCCTATCTTGCCATGGACATCGAATACTACGATCTTCACATCAAGAATCGTGATGCAACGGACGACCGGGTTACAATTGCTGCGGCAAGAGCTATTATGAAACACCGCGTAGGGGTCAAGTGCGCGACGATCACACCGAATGAAGAAAGGGTCAAAGAATACAATCTCAAGAAACTGTGGAAGAGCCCCAATGCAACAATCAGGGAGATGCTTGACGGAACTGTCTTTAGAAAGCCAATCCTCGTGAAAAATATCCGGCCATCTGTATCCACTTGGAAGAAACCCATCACCATAGGCAGACACGCGTATGGCGACGTTTACAGCAGTACGGAGATGCGGATAACCTCTCCCGGAAAGGCAGAGCTCCTTTTTACACCCATAGGAGGCGGCTCACCCATCAGGCAGACCATTAAGGAATTTAGAGGACCGGGGATTATCCAGGGCACGCACAATACCGACGAGTCCATAGAAAGTTTCGCAAAAGTCTGCTTCATGTATGCCCTCGATCAAAAGATTGATCTCTGGTTCAGCGGCAAGGATACCATCTCCCAGATATACGATGGCCGCTTCAAGGATATATTTGAGAAAGAGTATGCAAGAAACTGGAAGGAAAAATTCAATCGCGCAGGTATCTCATATTTTTATACACTAATCGATGATGCTGCGGCCCGCATCATGAAGTCTGAAGGCGGCCTGCTGTGGGCTCTCAAGAACTACGATGGAGATGTCATGTCCGATATGATAGCATCAGCGAACGGCAGTCTGGCCATGATGACCTCCGTCCTGGTTTCTCCTCATGGGTATATCGAGTACGAAGCGGCTCACGGCACGGTACAGAAACACTATTACAAATATCTCCGAGGCGAAGAAACATCTACAAACCCCATGGCAATAATCTTTGCCTGGTCGGGATACCTCCGCAAGCGCGCCGAGATCGACGTGACTCCCGAAGTAGGCTCGTTTGCGGACAAACTTGAAAAGGCGGCCCTTTCTGCTGTGGCATCCGGTATCATGACAGGCGATCTCCTCTCGGTTGCAAAGCAGAGCCTTAAGAACAGGAAGGTCAATACGGAAGCATTCATCGATGCAATTGCCAAAAATCTCAGAAAGAAACTATTTGGTTAAGCCGAACCTGAAAGACATGTCCATGGCGGAGCTTGAGACCTTCATCTCGAGATTTGGCAAGGAAAAATACCGGGCACGGCAGATTATGAAGTGGCTTTACCAGTCGAATGCCGGATCCTTTGAGGATATGACAGACCTTTCCAAGGCCTTCCGGAATGAGATACATGATGCAGCGAGAATCGCCGAGCCGGAGATTGTAAAAACACAGGTCTCAAAGGACGGCACAAAAAAGATCCTCTTCGAATTGGAAGACGGTCTTTTTATTGAAAGTGTCCTCATTCCAGGAAAGAATCACTGGACGGTTTGCGTTTCTACGCAGGCTGGATGTCAGATGGGGTGTACATTCTGTATGACCGGCAGGCAGGGATTTAAGAGAAACCTCCTCCCCTCGGAAATAACGGGACAGATAACAAAACTCCGGGCGGAGACGCCGGAGGGAGAAAATATAAAGAACATAGTCATGATGGGAATGGGGGAACCTCTGGCCAACTATGAAAATACCCTTAAGGCAATCAGGATAATCACCTCCGAGATCGGATTCGGTTTTTCCCACAGGAAAGTCACCGTATCGACCTGCGGGATTGCGCCGATGATAGAGCAGCTCGGTAAAGATATATGCGTCAATCTCGCGATTTCGCTAAATGCCCCGGATGATATTACGAGAAGCAATCTCATGCCTATCAATAAAAAGTATCCCATAGAAACACTTCTTGATGCCTGCAGGAATTATCCCATGCCTGGGCGGCGAATGCTCACATTCGAATACATTCTTATTGCCGGCGTGAATTCGAGGCCGGAAGATGCGGAAAAACTGGCGCGTCTCCTAAAAGGGATGCGATGCAAGATTAACCTGATCGCTTTCAATGAATTTCCCGGTTCAAGATTCAGAGCGCCTTCTCTGGATGAAATGCGGGTCTTTCAGCAGATTCTCCTCGACCACCATTACACGGCCATCATCCGGGCGAGTAAGGGAAGCGATATCCTGGCAGCCTGCGGCCAACTGAGCGGCCAGAGGAGCGAAAGGGGGTGATGGAGAAACGCGGACTACCATGAGATGAGAAACGATTGTGCATCTCTTATCAGCACACACTTACTTACCGCTTACAGATTGAGGATCAAAAGGAGGAATACTGTATGCCTGGAGTCTTCAAAGATTATGCAAAGAACAAATTAAAAAAACCGGCGCCTCTGAAAGGAATCAGGGTAATAGAGGTCTGTACACTGCTCTTCGGACCGGCAGGCCCATCGTTTCTGGCCGAAATGGGAGCTGAAGTGATCAAGATCGAATTACCCCCTGCGGGAGATGTAACGCGTTCCCTGAATCCCTTCGGATGGTTTTTCAAGGAACAAGGCCCGATGTTCATGCACATCAACCCATCCAAATATTACATGGCCCTGGACCTGCACAAGGATATGGCCCAGAATATCTTCAAAGAGCTCTGTGCCAAAGCGGATATTGTCGAGTTCAACCTACGGCCCGCGGTAACGAACCGCTGGAACATCGGTTATGAAGATATCAAGAAAGTAAACCCCGGCATAATTTACATTGAGAAAAACGGATTCGGCCAGTGGGGCCGCTACGCCGAGGAGGACCGCCCTTCTAACGACGGCGCAGCGCAGGCGCTCTCGGGCTATGCCTGGATGTCAAGTTTTTCCAAGAGACCCCCGCTCAAGCAGAGCATCTGGATCTGCGACGTATACGGAGCGATGATGGGTGAAGTTGCCGTGCTGGCGGCCCTTCATCACCGGAAAAGAACCGGCAAGGGGCAGTTTATAGAAATGTCACAGAGTGAAAATATCATGCGTGCCATGGGGTGGATCTGGCCCTACCAGCAGATGACAGGCAAGGGGGCGGAACCATCGGGGAACAGGGATCAGTGCATCTGCCCTGCCGATACGTTCCTTTGTAAAGACGGCAATTTTGCCGCCCTTGCGGCGCCGGCCCCGGATGAATTTAAGGGTCTATGCGCGGCCATGGCTAAGCCGGAACTGGCTGACGATGCCCGATTCAAGGATCATACGACCAGGCTCAAAGATGAAAATGCCCTGGCAATCCTCAAGATCATCGCCGGCTGGGCAGTAGGGAAGACAGCCGACCAGATCGAGAACCTGGGCAAGAAGCACGGTTTCGCTGCTACCCGGCTTCACAACGCCAAAGATGAATTCGAAGATCCCCACCGCAGGGATCGAGGCTTCATCAAAGAGATTGACGACCCCATGTACGGAAAGTATGTCGATCACGAAATCCCCATAATGATGTCCAAAACGCCGCCCAAACATCGCTGGACCGTAAGGCCTGTGGGTTTTGACAATGACTTTATCATGACCAAGATCCTGGGCAGAAACCAGACCCAACTGGACGAACTCTATACGCACGGTGTCCTGGGAAGATGGAAGGACCAGCAAGGCCGCAGGCCGCCCCCAGATTGGGACGGGCAATCCGGCGCTATATTAAGGAGGTGATGAAACATGGCAGACTACAAGAGAGCAAAATGGTCGGCATGGGCAGACAATATCAGGTCACTTGATGATCCGGCACACAACTTTGAAAAACCCGAGGCCCTGGATGACCTTGTCGTAATCGATTTGAGTTCGCGGAGCATGGCAGGATGTTTCTGTTCTTCCATGCTGTCAGAACTCGGCGCAGAGACTATTCGCATCGAACCGCCGGGGGGCGACCTCGTCAGGACCTACTCCCCCAACGGGATAATGGTAAAGGATACAGGACTCGCGTATCTCCAGGAGGGGCGAAACAAGTACCATGTAACGCTGAACATGGAGACGGAAGAAGGGAGAGACATACTGAAATCTCTTGCCGCCCAGGCGGACGTACTTATCGAGACCTATCCGGCAGGAACTATGGACAAGTGGGGAATCGGCTACGAGGCGCTCTCAGAGATCAATCCCCGCCTCATCTTTGCATCGATTTCCACCTTCGGCCAGTTTGGTCCGGAGAGCAAAAGAAAGCAGTATGATTATGACAACGTTTCCCAGGCACGCTCCAGCATACAATATGCGACAGGAGAGGTACTGCCTGAAGGAAAGACTGTAAACGATGTGCCACACGCCGTTCCCACAAAGGCCGGGCCATGGATAGCGTGGGCCGTTTCCGGCACTTTCGCAGCCATGGGCATTCTGGCAGCCCTTTATCATAGGGATATGACAGGCGAGGGCCAGGCAATTGACGTATCCACACCAGAAGCTTACGGCCGCCTGAATGATTATCAGCTCATGTGGTATGGCGAGGCCGGCGTGATCAATGAGCGCTTCGGCAGCCTTGATACAGCTTTATGGCTGTATGGCTTTTATCCGACCAAGGACGGCGGCGTCTTCCTCGGAGGTCTCCGCCTGGAGATGTGGAAAGCCTTCGTGGATATTATTGGAAAATACGACGAGTGGAAGGCTGAAGAATGGACGACGCTCGCGCCTTTCATGAAAAAAGACTGGCAGCTCAAGTATCAGTCCATGATCGATCCGCTGACGGCACAGTACACAAGTGAAGAACTCACAAAAAAATCTGTTGAATATGCGAAAAGCGGCAGGCTGGCGCCCATCACTCCCGTCGTAGCGGAGATCGTGTCGCCATGGAAAGCTATGCAAGATGAAAACTGGCTGGACCGGGGCATGTTCACACCGGTTCAGGATCCTGTCTACGGCTCTGTTTTTTGTGCCCAGGCACAGTGGAAGGCAACGGAAACGCCGCCGAGAACAAAATGGGCCTGTCGACCAATAGGTTACGACAATGGATTCATATACCTCAAGTATTTTGGATATGGCCCGGTGAAGCTCAAGGAACTGGGAGGCAAGGGTATTATCTAAATAATGACACATCCCAGACGGGCTACCGCCATGTTCCGGCCGGAATTCTATCCCCACCGGCCGGAACATATCGAATTAACCCAGACCCACATATCCTATATTTTCATCGCCGGAGATTACGTATATAAGGTCAAGAAGGCCATTGTTTCGAGTTTCTCGATAATTCCTCTTTACGCTCTTAGTTGATTTTTTAGGGCAGGAAACCCGGGAGGGTTATTTTGTGCTTTTTGATTCTTTCTTGCTCGCCTCTTCCTGGGTAAGTCGCTTCTTTGTTTCACCGATGAAGTAAGATACCTTGTAGTCCAAACCAAGATTTGCATAATCCTTCGCAATTGTCTCAAATCTTTTCAGGGCGGATTTATACTGCTTTTTCTTGAAGTAGAAGTGACCTACGTAGAATTCGTGTTCTGCAAGATTCTTTTTACATTCCCGAAGCGTCTTCTCTGCCATCAAGGAAAATTTACTGTTAGGAAAGCGCGCAATAAGTCTTTCAAATTCTTTTCTGGCTTTGTTTGCCTCGGTCTGATCACGGTCTATGCTATACATCTGCTTATAGTGGCACATGCCAAGCTGATAAATCGCGTAAGGCACATTCTCATGCGTTGGATGGAGGTTGATGAAGTCGTTGTAGGCCAGCTCGGCCTCCCCATACTCCTCATCACTGAAATGCGAATCGGCAATACCCAACTCCGCAAGGAGGGCAAGCTTACTTAGCGGATACTGATCCCTCACCTTTTGGAAATATTCAATTGCCCTCTTGTACCAGCCATTCTGATACGCGTCATATCCCTTCTGATAAAGCTGCTCCGGTGTGCCTTTTGCCCTGTCGGGCTTCTCCCACAGATGCGTAATATGAGTCCACAAGCCACATCCGGAAAGAGAAAATACCGCGATAATGACAAAAATTAAAACTGTATTTTTCCTGCGCACTTTTTCAGCCATTGATCACAAAGCCTTCTTGATCAACCCTTCGAGACGTTCCTTTGGAGAAAGGCCCACGAGCTTATCCATCATATCACCCTTATTGAACAGGATGAGAGTCGGTATGCTCATTACACCATAGGTCGTAGCTGTTTTGGGATTGTCATCAATATTTATCTTTCCTACTTTAACGCGGCCCTTATATGCCTCTGCGAGGTCTTCCACAACAGGCCCAACGGCCCGGCAGGGACCACACCATGGTGCCCAGAAATCGACAAGAACGGGCTTTTCCGATTTGAGCACCTCCTGTTCAAAATTGGCGTCCGTAAACTGAACCAGGGATTCCCCTTTGGCCATGCTGCATCCTCCTCGACAACTTTATAAGACTCTAATACTATAATGCCACAAAGGATGTCAAACGCAATTTATTATCCTGTATTTTGACAGACACAAATGAATCTGGTATAAGGACACATCATCAATGACAGGAGTCTCTTGGAGAATCAAATGGCACCTCTGGGCATCATATCCGGCATAGTTCTTCTGCAAGGCAAAGGTATCTTCGATAATCTGGAAGAAAGGGAAATGGCAACTGAATTTGGCAAGGCCCTCGTCTTCATCTCGGATGCCATCGCATTCATACCGAGACACGGTAAAGACCGACGGCACCATATCCTTCCTCACCTTATTAATCACCAAGCCAATCTCAAGGCGTTGACGGATCTCGGTGTTAAAGAGGTCATCAGCGTCAATTCTACGGGATCCCTCAAGAGAAATCTGGCACCCGGTACGTTTGTCATACCGGACGACTTCCTCGTGCTTACGGGCACACCCACCACAGTCGGCGGACGGGCATTCCACATCACACCAAGACTGGATGAAGAAGTACGGCAGAAGTGGATAGCCGCAGCAAAGGATTGCGGAATTGATGTCGTAAATGGAGGAGTATACTGGCAAACGAAAGGCCCCAGATTTGAGACGAAGGCGGAAATCAGAATGATGTCCCAGTTTGCCGATGTGGTCGGTATGACCATGGCGAGTGAGGCAGTCGTTGCGCAGGAATTGGGACTATCATATGCGTCCTTATGCTCCGTGGACAACTATGCGAATGGCCTCGGAGAAAGAGAATTGGCGGTGGATGAAATACTTCAGCATGCCCGGAGAAATGCTGATGTAGTATTAAAAATAGTCACGAGATACATGGAAAGGAGAAAATGATGAAATTTTCCACGAAAGGGGACGGAGGAGAAACAAGTTTATTAGGCGGGCAGAGA
Organism: uncultured Syntrophaceae bacterium; assembly: GCA_903893135.1. Lineage (GTDB taxonomy): Bacteria > Desulfobacterota > Syntrophia > Syntrophales > UBA2185 > Fen-1135. Next base: position 22,652 of record CAITLA010000042.1, read on the forward strand.
GTCCCTAAATACGATCCCAGGCCGGAGACCTACGGGGTATTGGACGAAGCAAGCTCCGCACTTGGGGTAGCCAGAGCCACAACAAAAAACCAGAAGATCAAAGACATTATACTCAGCGTGCAGAAAGACCTGCTCATCATGGGGGCGGAGCTTTCCAGCGTTCCGGAAGATATTCAAAAGCTAACGCGCAGGATTGGGGAAGAAGACGTTAAGCGCCTGGAACAAATTATTGACGAACTGCAGAAGAATATCACCTTGAAAAACGAATTTATCTACCCCGGGGAAACGCCAGTATCGGCCGGGATAGATGTGGGAAGAACCATCATAAGAAGGGCCGAGAGAAAAGCTGCCAGCCTCAAGAATGAAGGACTCCTTCAAAGTACCGAAATCAACAGATACCTCAACAGATTGGCAGACATGCTATTCGTGCTCGCTCGGTACGAAGAGCAGAAAGGTTAACGCTAAAACGCCCCCAGTTGGCATGGTTTAACCTTAATCTTTAAGGCCTCACATGCCGATGAAACCCCCATTTTCGGAATGCCGAATTTTTCAGCAATACTCCAGGCAGTGGCGCAGGGAAGACGGTCGTTCACAAGAGCGCCGCGTATGGCCCCTTCCAGATCAGCTTGAACGGTTTCTGCAGGTTTGACAGCCATCTTTTGCGGGCTGTAACCGAAAAGTCCTAACTGACATTTGCTTAGTTCGATCTCCATAAGATCAATAGTGACACCGACTTCCTTCATAGTCACGCCCAGTTCTGCGGCAGTATTGCTTGCATCGGCACAGGCGATTTTGCCGGCGGCAGTTTTTTTCTCCAGCGCTCCGGCAATCTCCTGATTCAAGCTGATGCCGGACGAATGTTTAGCTTTATAATTTCCTCTGTCTCCGTGTGTCATTTTTGTATTCTCCGAATTTGTTTATTCCTTTACAGATTGCCCCTTCCCCATCTATTCCTTTCTATTATCGATAACCCGAATTGCCTTCCCTTCAGTGGCGGGAATACTGCCAGGTTCGACTAACTTCACTCTTGGTGTGATCAGAATATCAGCCTTCAATTCATCAATAACCCTTTTTCTCAGATTTTCAAGGGGCCTTAAATCACCGGTAAAGACCTCATTCTGCACCTCTACCTTTACGGTCATGTAATCATCATAACCTTCTCTTTCCAGAATAATCACAAAATTATTGCCTACGCCAGGTATTTCCATCAGCTTCTTTTCAATCTGGATAGGGAATATATTGACCCCCTTGATAATCATCATATCATCTGTCCGACCTTTGATACGCTCGATCCTCCGGTGAGTTCTCCCGCATGCGCACGTTCCGGGGATAATGCGCGTCAGGTCCTTTGTACGATACCTGATGATGGGCATACCCTCCCTCATCAGTGTAGTCATAACAAGTTCCCCCTCTTCGCCGTCGGAAACGGGCGTTAGGGTTTTCGGATCTATGATTTCCACGAAATAATGGTCTTCCCAGATGTGCATTCCATCCTGACAGGGACATTCGAAAGACACACCCGGTCCGTTCATTTCCGAAAGGCCATAGGAGTTGTAAGCCTTGAAACCATAAAACTCTTCGATTTTTTTTCTCATCCTTTCCGAATGCGGTTCGGCGCCAATAAAAGCGATCCTGAGTTTTGTATCCCTTACGGGATCGACCTTCAATTCCTCAAAAACCTTTGAGAGATGAAGGGCGTAGCTCGGAATTATATGGATGGCTGTTGTACCGAAATCGCGCATCAATTGAATCTGACGTTTGCTGTTGCCCGCCCCTGCCGGTATTACCAGGGCTCCCACCTTCTCGGCGGCATAGTGAAATCCGAGCCCGCCGGTAAAAAGACCGTAGGTCATCATGTTCTGGAAGACATCCGTCTTTCTCATGCCCGCCATATATACGCAGCGGGCAAGGACATCCGTCCATGCCTGGACGTCAGCGGCTGTATGAAATACGACAATGGCCCGTCCGGTGGTCCCGGAGGATGCATGCATTCTGATCAGCTCATCCTTTGGAACGGCGATAAAACCATAAGGCCAATGATCTCTCAAATCGTCCTTCGTGGTAAGAGGAATATTTCTGATATCGTCGAGAGATTTAACAAGATCAGCGTCCAGTCCAATTTCCTTGAACATCTTGTCATAATAGATGGATTTCTGAGCCTTTTTGATTGTCTTTTTAAATCTTTCGAGCTGTATGGCTTCGAGCCTTTCACGAGCCATAATCTCAATATCTTTGTCCCAATACACTTGACGCCTCCCGTCCTCGCTCTTAATGTCACTCCTACAATTCGTTTCAAATTTTATCAAGATATTTTTACCTATTGTTTAACTGGTATATTTGATAATCTGGGCCTCCATGCAGCTAAGAACCGGCAGGCCTTTAAAAAGAAAAAAGTCTTGCTTTAAGAGGTACAGTCAAGTAGAAAAAATACACGATAATTATAATGCTATAAATAGCTCAGTGGAGGAATTCGAGGAATATGGGAAAGTCAATTAAAGGATCGAGGACAGAAAAAAACCTGCTGGCAGCCTTCGCCGGTGAGTCGCAGGCAAGAAACAGATATACCTATTTCGCCAGCGCCGCCAGAAAAGAGTGTTTTGAACAAATTGCGCACATTTTCTTGGAAACGGCGGAAAACGAAAAAGAACACGCCAAGGTATTTTTCAAGCATCTGGAGGGAGGCGATGTGGAGATCGCTGCTTCCTATCCCGCAGGCGTCATAGCAGACACCAGGAGCAACCTCATGGAGGCGGCAGCCGGAGAGAAGCTGGAGTGGTCCACTCTATACCGAGAATTTGAGCGGATCGCCAGAGAAGAGGGGTTCCCTGGAATTGCGAACTCCTTTGCTCAAATTGCGAAGGTGGAAATGTTTCATGAGGTGAGATACAGAAAATTTATAAAGAACATCGAGAACAAAGAAGTATTTAAGAAGAAAACACCCGTAAAATGGCACTGCATAAACTGCGGTTACATCTTCGAGGGAACCGAAGCGCCAGCTGAATGTCCCGCGTGCAAACATCCACAATCATACTACGAAATATTGGCGGAAAATTATTAACCGGGAATGCATAAGTTCTATGACAGGCGTTATTTTATCCGGCGGAAAAAGCGCGAGAATGGGAATGAACAAGGCTTTCCTCGAGATTGAAGGCAAGCGTCTGATCGATAGAACCATGCTGATGTTCAGGGACATATTCCGGGAAGTGATCCTTGTAACCAATTCCCCCCTGGATTATCTTGATCAGGACTGCATTATTGTCTCCGATATATTCAAGAATAAGGGCGCCCTGGGAGGCATATATACAGGACTTTTCTATGCCTCTTGCAATCATGCCTTTGTTTCTGCCTGCGATATGCCCTTCATAAACAGGTCGTTCATAGAGCATATGATTGAATACGCAGACAGATATGACATTGTGGCGCCGGAACCTTCTGACGGTCTCCAACCTCTCCATGCCATTTATTCAAAGCGATGCCTTCCTCCTATCAAGAAGCTTATGGATATGGACAGCCTGAAGATCACCGGCTTTTATAGAGGATTAAAGACCATGGTGATCAAGGAAGAGACTATCAAATCTTTTGATCCGGAAGGAAAGATGTTCCTGAATGTCAACACGCAAACGGATTTTGAACGTATTTCCTCGCTCTGATATCTTTTAATCTCTCGCAGAGGGGATTCTGAAAAATATTATGCGGAAAGCCAAGAGGCATCGGGGAAATGGATAAATTCGATGTGATAATTGTGGGAGCGGGACTGGCTGGCCTTGGGGCGGCGTATACGCTCGCAGGGAACGGTCTTGAGGTGCTGGTTCTGGAGCGGGGGGACAATCCCGGCGCAAAGAATATGACTGGCGGCCGTCTTTACTTGAACCCCGTTCGCAATTTGTTTCCCGGCCTATTCGACAATGCCCCTGTCGAGCGCTTCATAACCCATGAAGGAATATCAATCATGGCAAAGGACCGCTCGGTGACACTCAACTATTCCGAAAATGAACTCACGGACGAACCCCATCAGAGCTACAGTATCCTCAGATCGAAGTTCGACAGATGGCTCTCGGAACGGGTGGAAGATAAGGGGGTCGCGATCTTACCTAAGATCAGGGTCGATGACGTCATCAAGGATAGCGGGCAAATTATAGGTGTCATTGCAGGCGCTGACGAACTACGGGCCGACGTTGTGCTTGCCTGTGACGGTGTATTATCGCTCGTCTCCGAAAAAGCCGGCCTGCGATCGCCCGCTGCGCCCGGCAGCTTCGCCCTCGGCATCAAGGAAGTAATCGCTCTGAATTCCGGGGTCATCAATGAACGTTTCAATCTGGAAGGTGACGAAGGAGCGGCGCGCCTCTTTGTGGGAGAAGTAACCCGTGGGAAATTCGGAGGTGGCTTTCTCTACACAAACAAGGAGAGTGTCAGTCTGGGCATCGTTGTCGGCATCGAGGATGCTGCAGAAGACAGGCTTCCTATCGAAGTACCCGCCCTCCTGGACGCTTTCAAGGAGCGGCCGGAGATCGCCCCCCTAATCAGGGGAGGAAGCACAGTAGAGTATTCGGCGCATATTATACCGGAGGGCGGCTTCAAGGCAATTGGCAATCTGTGCGGAAACGGCATCCTGGTCGCGGGTGATGCTGCCGGGCTCGCAATGAACATCGGTTTCACGGTGAGGGGCATGGAATTTGCGCTGGCTTCAGGCCACTTCGCCGCCCAGGCCATCATGAAGGCGAAGGAAGCCGGGAATTTTGATGCTCCGACCCTGAGCATTTACAGGAGGCTTCTCGAAGACAGTTTCGTTCTTAAGGATTTGAGAAACTTCCAGGAAACACCTGCTGTGATCGGAAATCCGCGGGTTTTCAACCATTACCCGGAGCTGATCGGAGCAATCATGAGAGATGTTTACTCCGTTCCCGCAGGTCCCAAAGATAGGCTGTACCCGACTATTAAAAAACATCTGACTCTCCCCGAATTGTGGGCCCTGTTCATAGATATGAAAGGGGTAATGAAGATATGAGCGAAAGGCTGGACTTGAAGGCTAAACTGGGGCTCGATGTGTTCAAGCCTGCCCTAGAACCCCACATCAAGATCAAACAGGGGATGGAAAAAGACCTGCGCCTGAAACCGGCTATCCGTGCTTGTCCGGCGGGCCTCTACAGCGAGAATGACAACGGCGAGGTCGTCCTTACTATAGACGGGTGTCTCGAGTGCGGCACCTGCCGGCTTGTCTGCGGCACAGAGATTCTCGATTGGAATTATCCTCCGGGGGGAACCGGTGTGCAGTACCGTTTCGGTTAGGCACGAGATATTTTTCATGGCGGCAATACAAGCTGTATAGTTGAAGTTTTTTAAATTCCATGTCGTTGCGACTGAAAGACTCTGCCATAATGTCAATGGGACGGGGCATCCTGGCCGAAATGACCGTCTGGACAATAAAATCGAGGGGATGAATGTTATGGATTTTAAATTTACTGAGGAACAAGAACTGATTCGTAAAAATGTGAGAGAATTTTGTGTGAAGAACGTGGAACCCATCGCCGCGGAAATCGATGAGAACAGCCGCCACCCCGCCGAGTTGTTTGAAAAACTCTCTGATGGGGGCTGGATGGGCATACCCATTCCGCAGGAATACGGGGGAGCCGGGGCGGACTTTTTAACCAATATCATTGTAGTGGAAGAACTTTCCCGGTCATGCTCCTCCACGGGGTTTACCGTGTCGACTCATGCCAGCATCATGTGCATGATGATACTTCTATTTGGTACGGAAGAGCAGAAGAAGATTTACCTGACCCCCATGGCAGAAGGCAAGCGTTTGGGGGCTTTCTGCCTGACCGAGCCCGGTGCAGGCACCGACGTCATGGCCGTCACTACCGCCGCAGTTTTAGACGGCAATGAATATGTCATCAATGGAACCAAGACCTTCACGTCCAACGGCCCCATTGCGGGGACATTCATTGTCTTCGCATGGACGGACAAATCTGCCGGTCGCAAAGGCATGAGCACATTCATAGTCCCCAGAGAAACCCCAGGTCTCAGAGTGGGTGAGCATTTCAAGAAGATGGGTCTCCGGTCTTCACAGACATCAGAGATCATCTTCAAAGACTGCCGCGTGCCGAAGAATAATCTTCTTGGGAAGGAAGGGGCCGGTCTCCAGATGGCAATGGCCGGCTTCGATGGCGGCCGGGTGGGAATTGCCGCGCAATGCATCGGTATTCTCCAGGCAGCACTGGACGAATCTATCCGGTATTCCAAGGAGAGGATTCAATTCGGTTCCCCCATAGCCCGTAACCAGGCCATCGCCTGGATGATAGCGGACATGGCCACGGACCTCTCCGCTGCCCGCTTCCTCACCTACCACGCAGCCTGGCTCAAAGACCAAAAGCTGCCATTCAGTAAGGAAGCCGCCATGGCTAAACTCTATGCATCGGAGGCAGCCATGCGTCATACCGTGAAGGCAGTTCAGATACATGGCGGATACGGCTACTGCAAAGGCGCCAAGGTGGAGCGTTTGATGCGTGACGCCAAGATTACGGAAATATATGAGGGAACGTCAGAGGCACAGCGGATGGTCATCTCGGGGATCGTGCTCCGCTGAGCACCTGCTCAACTAAGCCCAGCTTTTTAGGATGAGGAGCAAGTTTATGCCTTCCATTATTGCCTGTTTTAAATGGGTCATCGATGAGGCCTACATCCGGCGCGGCCCGTCCGGCGATTTGGATTTCTCCTCCGTGGATTACAAGATTGGCGAGTATGACCGCAATGCCATCGAGGAAGCCGCCCGGCTGAAAGAAGACCTTGGAGGCAAGGCCATCGCCGTCACTGTCGGTATGCCCGAGGCTACGAAAGGCGTCAAAGATGCCCTCTCCCGTGGGACCGACGAGGCCTATTTTATAGCCGACAGTTCTTTCGGCAATCTGGATTCTTCCCAGACTGCCCTCATCCTGGCTGAGGTCATCCGCACCAGGATAGAACAATATGACATTATCCTCTGCGGCGAGGGTTCCAGTGACCTCTATGCCCAGCAGGTCGGCCCCCGCCTGGCAGAACAACTGGGGATACCCTGCATTTCCTTCGTACAGAAGCTCTCCATTACAAAGCACCAACTCGTCGCGGAGCGTCGCGTCGAAGAAGGCATTGAAGTAATCACGGCGCCCCTGCCTGCCCTGGTAACAGTTCTACCCGATATCAATGTCCCCAGGATCCCCGGGGTCAAAGACACCCTGATGGCGGGAAAGAAGCCCACCGTGAAGATTACAAGAGATGAACTTCCGCCCTTCGGTGGGCCCCTGCTACGAACGATCAGCCTCACAGCTTCAAGGATAGAACGGAGCTGCGAGAGATTCGGGACAGACACCGCAGAGATAGCCCGATTTGTGGGATCATTGCGCAAGAAAGGCGTCATCGGTTAAAGGAGATCATATGTCAGGAGTGTGGATAATTTCGGAAAACCGCAGGCAATCCATGGAGATCTTAAACATCGGCCAACAGTTAGCCGATAAGATGGGAACGCGTGTATCCGCGCTTCTTTACCAAAACCGCGAACATGTGGAGGACTGCATCAATCATGGAGCGGATGAGGTCATGCTCCTTCCCCCACTGAGCAGTGAACAGCCCCTGGAAAGCCACATCCCTGTTATCATCGAAGAAGCAAGAAAAGGAGAACCCGATCTGATCCTCCTCCCCGCCACGCCGAGAGGAAAAAATATGGCAGCCCTGATAGCGGCACGACTGAATGTAGGACTCGTGAGCAGTTGTACGAAAATAGATTTTAACGAGGAGAGCAAAACGTTGGTTATGGAACGCTTGTCACACGGAGGAGCGGCGGTGCAGAAGGTGATTTGCACGGCCAGCCCTGCCATGGCTACCATCCCACCGAGAACTTATGAGACGGCTATGCCGGAGACAGGACGACAAGGGAATGTCCGGGACCTCCCGCCACCACCAGCTTCCGCAATTAAAGTAATCGAGAGGAAACTGAAGGAAAGGGAGACGAAAGACATCTCCGAAGCGCGGGTCGTCGTCTGTGTAGGAAGAGGCATAGAGAAGGAGGAAGACCTGGCCATCGCCCGTCAATTCGCCGAAGTCGTGGGCGGTGCAATAGGTTGCACGAGGCCGATTGCCGAAGAGTTTCACTGGCTGCCTGAAGAGCTCTGCATCGGTCTTTCCGGCGTACAGATAAAACCGGATCTCTACTTTGGCATCGGGGTTTCCGGCCAGATTCAGCATGTGACCGGCATACGTAATGCCAAGGTGATCGCCGCCGTGAATAAGGATGATAATGCCCCTATCTTCAAGGCAGCCGACTTCGGCATCATCGGCGATCTCTATGACGTGATGCCGAAACTCATCTCCGAATTAAAGAAATGAAGCAAAGGGAAATATTTCCTTCTGAAATATGGCGATAGCACCGAACCGCAAGATCAGCCCCTGCCCTGCATCACAGCCTCTTTAGCACAGACCGTAAATCGTCAAGAATCGCACTAACCATGTCCTCATGAAAAAGCCCCGCATCATGATGAGACCACAAAACAAGTGATGCAAGGGAGCGACTGGTGATGCTTTTATGCATCGTGGGCTTGTTTCTTGTGCAATGCAGATAACTAAGCCATTTCATTAACTATATTCCCTTATTTTTCAAAAGTAATCAGTTATCAATCTTGTAAGGTCAGACCGCTCTGCTTGTGGTCTCTATATAGGATATACCAAATCCTCCATCTCTTTCCTGTCGAAGCCGACATAATGTTATAGACATAATAATTGTCATATTCCTGTGAAGGTAACTCTCGCCACGCGGCCCTGCGCCTTCTTATGCAAGATATGGAGAAGATCATGCAGCAGAAAAGTCACTTACTCAGGGCCCGAGTTACCTATATGATGACTAGTTATAATGAATATATAGCTTCGCAAAAATGCCTGAGATGCGCAAAAGACACCAAGAGATTGCTTCCCTTGCCTTTGATGAAATATTAGTATATTTCATTGCTTGATATATGTGTAAGCAAGCCGTTGATGTCTACTAATATATGTCGTTTTGATGCACGCGGTAATGCAACATACCTCACTTAGCCCCTCATCAGAGCCATTGGCATATAAATTGCGGTATGTACGCAAGGGATAGTCAAAGTCGAGAAATATAGTCCAATCTATAAAACCATTGGAGGTGGGGCCGTGGCAAAATTTATGACTGCAGAAGAAGCGATTAAGCTGATCAAGAATGGAGACACTGTGGCGACTTCCGGATTTGTCGGAATGGGTCATCCGGAAGAACTTTCGAAGGCTGTTGAAAAGAGCTTTTTGGAAACAGGTCAACCGAACAACTTGACGCTTACATTTGGCGCAAGCCAGAATGACGGAAAATCAAACTGGGGACTGAATCGCTGGGCAAAAGAAGGTCTGGTGAGAAAGGTCGTATCTGGCCATTGGGGATTACAGCCTGATTTAATCAAGATGGCTGTTGCCAATAAGATAGAGGCATACAATATCCCCCAGGGCGTGATTCTCCACGTATTTCGGGCGACCGCCGGCAAGAAACCGGGCATCATTACACATGTCGGCCTGAGGACATTTGTGGATCCTCGAGAGACGGGAGGAAAACTAAACAGCATCAGCCACGAAGAGTACGTCCGCTTAATGGAAATCGATGGCAAGGAATATCTGTTCTATAAGGCCATCCCCATCAATGTTGCCATCGTCCGCGGGACGACGGCAGATGAAAATGGCAATGTGTCCATTGAAAGAGAGGCCATATCCCTGGAATTTGCCCTATTGGCGCTTGCTGCCAAGGGGTCAGGCGGTAAGGTCATCGTGCAGGTGGAAAGGGTGACAAAAGCGGGTACGCTTCATCCGATGATGGTCAAGATACCGAAAATATGGGTGGATGCAATCGTCGTCGCAAAGCCTGAGAACCACTGGCAGGTTCCCATGGCCGAGCAATATAATCCGAGCCTTTGCGGTGAAACCAGAGTTCCGCTGAGTCGCATACCGCCCATGAAGATGAGCGAAAGAAAAGTAATTTGCCGAAGGTGCGCCATGGAGCTTATCCCGAACGCAGTCGTAAACATGGGTATCGGCATGCCGGAAAGCGTCGGGGCGGTTGCAGCCGAAGAGGACTTGATCGAATTGATGACATTCACGGTCGAGCCGGGAGCGATTGGAGGCATGCCCGGTGCCAAGCTCTATTTCGGGACTGCAGTCAATCCGGAAGCCTTGGTTGACCATCCCCTCATGTTTGATTTCTATGATGGCGGCGGCCTCGACCTGGCGGTCCTAGGGATGGCGGAAATGGATCAGTTCGGAAATGTGAACGTCAGTAAGTTCGGTCCCAGAATAGCCGGAGCGGGGGGATTTATTAATATCAGCCAGAGCGCAAAGAAGGTGGTTTTCTGTGGAACACTCACGGCAAGCGGTCTTGAGTTAGGGATCGGCGATGGAAAGCTCAAGGTAGTAAAAGAAGGCAAGGTGAAGAAATTAGTCAAGAAGGTGGAGCATATCACGTTCAGCGGTGAATACGGAAAGACAAGCGGTCAGAGTATCCTTTACGTTACGGAACGGGCCGTTTTTAAACTTACGCCTGAGGGCGTCATGCTGACAGAAATTGCTCCCGGCCTGGATATGGAGAAGGATGTATTATCTCAGATGGAATACAGGCCGCTCATCGCCCCTAAGGTTCAATTGATGGATGCACGCCTTTTCAAGGACGGGCCGATGGGCATCAAACCAGAGATATTGAAGAAGGCTAGTCTCTAAAACATTAACAATTAGTCAAGAAAAAAATTTAAGGAGAACAACAAAATGGCATTAAAGACAAGAGAGGAATACAAGAAATCATTAAAGGCAATGAGGCCGAATATCTACAAATTTGGAGAGTTGATCGAGGACGTCACAACTCATCCGGCGACAAAGCGCGTGGTCGAAAGCCATGCAAGGGCAATTGACGCATCACATGACCCGAAATTAGCGGAGGATTTCACTACCACCTCCACTTTCATAAGCGGTGAGAAGATCCACAGATGGAATTCCATGATGGAAACCCTTGAAGATATCATGGGCAATTCCAAGATGAAGAGATGGATGTACCGCCTGACGGGAAGCTGCAGCGGGGCTGTGTGCGTAGGCTGGAACGCCCAGAACGTTATGTGGAATGTCACGGCGCAAATGGACAAGGAATTGGGAACGAAATATCAGGAGCGTCTCAAAAAATGGATTATCAATACCCAGAAAAATGGCCTTCTCGTAGCGGGCGCTCTTACAGACGCCAAAGGGGACCGCAGCCTGAGACCATCACAGCAGGCGAATCCGGACAGCAATCTGCATATTACAGAAGTCCGCGAAGGTGGTATCGTAATCAGTGGAATGAAGGCGATGATTTGCGGTGTGGCCGCCTCTAACGAAATATTTCTTTTGCCGGGAGGCGCCTACAGGGAAGAGGATCAGGATTATGCCGTTAGCTGCGTTGTGCCGCGGGATATAACGGGTCTTACAATCGTGGAGGCCCGGAGGCCAAGCGACACCAGAGAACTGGAAGGCGGATTCGACATTCCGGACTCAGGCATCACCCAGTCTTTCCTGTTTTTCAAAGACTGCTTTGTCCCTAATGACAGGGTTTTCATGTGCAAAGAATCCAAATATACAGGCAATATAATTGGATATTTTACAGCTAACTACCGTGCGTGCATCGGCGCATGCGTCGCCGGTCAGGGAGACGTGATGATCGGCGCTGCGGCGCTTATGGCGAGGACGAACGGATTGGCGGCAAGCACATTTGCGGGCAAGATGGTAGAGATGGCTGTTAATAATGAAACTACATACTGCATGGGAATTGGCGCGATGGCCCTGGGGAAGAAAGGTCCCGGTGGTATGTGGGTTTCAGATCCCTTGACCGCTCATGCCAATAAAGTCCATGTGGCAACTCTTCCTTATGAAACAAAGCGCATCTGCCAGGACATCGGCGGCGGTATCGTTGAAACAGGATGTTTCCCGTCTTCGAAGGACTTTAATGACCCAAAATTAGGAGCCATGGTTCAATCGGCTCTGAAAGCCTCCGGTAAGTTCAGCGCTGAATCAAGGGCGCGCACAGCAAGGCTTTCTGAGTGGCTGACGCTTGGCGCGGGCGTTCCCGGATGTATGCACGGCGGCGGTTCCCCTGACGGAGCAAAGCTGGTTGTCAGATCTCTGACCCCCGTTGACCAGTTTGCCGAATACGCGAGAAAAATTGCCGGTATAACTGAAGAAATACCGGAGCCGGAAAAAAAGAAGAAATAATAAGCTAAAGCGAATTGCCCCGCCCACAGGGCGGGGCATCCGGCTAAAGAAAAACGTACAAATTTCTGGAAAACGATCTTTTCAAAAAATGCTGTTGGGATGCTGATTTTTTTTGTCCGTAAAGAACCGAGGTAGAAATTAGTTGCACCAAAGAGGCATATAAAAAAATTTAAGGAGGAGAATCGTATGAGTGCAAAGGTAGCCGCAGGAGTTGATCCTGTAAAGGCCAAGAAGATGCTTACGTATCGGTGGATTACTTATGGAATGTTCTTGTTAACGTATATTTTTGTATATTTCGACCGTGTTTCGCCGGCGGTTGTTGCGCCGGAACTGATGAAGGAATTCGGTCTCACAGCAACGACCCTTGGTATTTTATCATCGATGTACTTTTATCCTTATGCAGCAATGCAGTTCCCGTCGGGAGTCCTATCCGATAAAATCGGCCCCAGGCTTTCGGTTAGTATGTTTTTCGTCATAGCGGCAATCGGTACTGCATTGTTTGGTTTGGCCCAGACGTTCGGCTGGTGTATCTTCGGCCGCTTTTTAATGGGTGTCGGCGTCGCGGTTGTTTGGATGCCTTGTATGAAGATCCTGTACAACTGGTTCCGGCCGAATGAATTAGCGACACTTACAGGTGTGATGCTCACCTTGGGCAATGTCGGCGCGATACTCGCGTCCGCACCGCTTGCGTTTCTGGTGGGTATCGTCGGATGGCGGAATTCATTCTTATGGCTGGGCGCTTTTATGGTCCTCATATCTATCGTTGACTACCTGATCATCCGAAATAAACCGGCCGATATGGGTTACCCAACAGTTTCGGAGATCGACGGCATCGATTACTACCCGGCACAGACTGCCGCACAGAAGACGACATTTAAAGAGAATTTTGTTAAACTGCTAAAAATGAAAAACTACTGGTTGATATCCCTTTACGCCTTTGTGATCTACGGTACGGTCATGGGATTTCAGGGACTCTGGTTCATTCCCTATGCGCAGCAGATATACGGTATGCCCAAGCAGCAGGCGGCCAACATGCTCATGTTCTGGCCAATTGGGATGGCGATAGGATGCTTTGCGGCCGGTTGGTGTTCCGACCGTGTTCTTAAATCACGCAGAAACACATCTTTCTACGGCATGCTAATCTACGTTGCGACCTGGATACCGATAGCTTTCTTTACCGGCTCAATTCCCGTTGCGTGGTTCTATCCCCTGCTATTTGTCATGGGCTTCTTCTGCGGCGCATATGTGCCCAATTATGCGCATATAGCTGACGGTCAGCCGACCAGCTTCATGGCGACATCCAACGGGATGCTGAATATATGGTACTTTATAGGTGGGGCTTTATATCAGTTATTGATGGGTGTTGTGCTTGACTTCTATGGAAAGGTTAACGGTAAATTTCCGGTGGAAGCCTATCAGGCCACCTTTATGTTCTGTGCGGCATCGCTCGTAGTAGGCGCCGTGGCGATGTACTTCACAACGGATTCTAAACCGATCATAACCAAGAAGGCGGCGTAAGGAAAAAGTTTAGACCATTCACATGGGGGGTATGGCAGACAGTATGCACTGTGGGTGGGCTTCGGTTAATTTCCGAAGCCCCCATACCCCCTTTAATGTGAAAGGCCTTAATTTGCTGAAAAACAGTTTGCCAATGAATCGCAAATAGTCGGGTTAACAGATAAACAATGTGACGCCTTATAGCATCCGCTATGCATTCGGCATTCTTGTCAGCCCAGTTGCAGGAAAATGGAAACTGATAAGGCGTATTCGTATATTTTATGCAAAACAACTCTGAAACATAACCAGGAGTGAATATTTTTATGGAAATTGTTGTATGTGTAAAACAGGTACCTGATACCACAGAAGTTAAAATTGATCCTGTCACCAATACGTTGATCAGGGAGGGAGTGCCGAGCATCGTTAACCCCTTCGACAAATATGCTCTCGAGATGGCGCTGCGGCTTAGAGACAAACACGGA
>CAITLA010000043.1 GCA_903893135.1 uncultured Syntrophaceae bacterium
TCAATAGAGTTTCCCCGGATGAACGACAAATGTGAGAAATGCGGCACCTGCAAGAAGGGCGTCCTCAAAGACTACCGGTCAACCTATGACCGGGTAATCTACGTAGGTAACGGATATTCCGATGTGTGTCCTGCGAAAGATGCAGACCTCGTCTTTGCCAAGGAAGTCCTGTATGAGAAGTGCAGGCAGGATGGCACGGCATGTGTGCATTATGAAAATTTTCAGGATATTCTGGCTTATTTGCATAAGACCGTCTGTTCAGATGGGTAAAGCAGGACGGTGCGGCAGCAGGATTGCGCATGAAAAAAAGACTTCCTCAAGCATCCTCGGAAGTCTTTTTTGTGTATTATTTCTGTTGCTGTCTACTTCACCAATTTAAAAAGATTTTCTGTAACCTCTTTGACGCCGGCTACAGTATCCACCTGAATGACCTTTACCCTCTCCTTGAAGTAGTTGACGGCCGCCAGTGTGCCCGCATTCGTATCGAAGTAGATGCCATGCCTCTTGTCAATGGCCGCTTCATCCTGATCGTCGGCCCTGGTCAGCAGTCCTGGGCTGGCGCACACACGGCAGTAGAGCTTGCCGTCTTTCTCCACGGGCAGGTTTGCCTTGACGTAAATATTGTTTGGATGGTTGTTGTCCTTGGGGCACAAACGTCTTCCCATGATGCGCTTCTTGGCTGTATCCCTGTCGAGGATAAGCTCAACAACGTAATCCAGTTTTATCTTTTCTTTCTGGAGGGCGTCCCAGAAGGCCACAGCCTGCGTCTTGTTTCGCGGGAACCCGTCTAACAGCCATCCTTTTTCACAGTCCTTTTCTTTAAGACGGCTGAGAATCATGGGAATGGTAATTCCATCGGGAACCAGTTCGCCCTTGTCAATATATGACTTTGCCTCTTTTCCCAATGCCGTGCCTTTCGAGATGTTGTCCCTGAAAATTACCCCTGTCTCCACCTGGGGTATTCCGAATCTGTCGCTCAGAACTGCGCCGAACGTGCCCTTACCGCTGCCATTTGGTCCAAACATAAGAATATTCATTGTCTTCGTCTCTTTCTAAAAAAGTATTTTTGCAGGTATGGATAACTTGCCGCTTTGTCATTTCCACCATTCCTCTCTGTCATTTCGAGTGAAACGAGAAATCCTTGTCCCGAGCGGAGGGAGGGATATTAAAGATATCTCCCGGAGTTTACCCCGAGTAAACCGAGGGGGGTCGATATGACACCTTAATAATGAAATGATGTACTTAGTTTTTCAAAGCTCGCATTTTCGGCTGCATGCTTATATTAAATTACGTCTTTTTTTACAACAAAAATTATTGCTGATTTTTGATTGAAGTGGCGACCTGCCACAGGGGATCAGCGGGATCAGGCCGTGCTGCATGATGTTGCCGCACAGGATGAGCAGCCTGCCGACGATGTATTGCCGATCTTTCCACCGAATTTAGACATCAACCGCTCTGCCTTTTTTGATTTACAGGAGGGGCAGGCTACGGCTGGGTTATCGCTGCCGGACAGGAATAAAACCTCAAAGGTATTGCTGCATTTTTTGCATTTAAACTCGTAAATGGGCATGTTTCCCTCTTCTATTATTAGCGGTCTTACGCTAAGCAAACTTTAGACATTGAGCGCCTAAATGTCAAGTGCATTCAAATGCGTTCTTTCATCGTCATTCCCGCACCGCACAGTGATGCAGTGATGGGGTCAAGTCTTTGCTTGGCTCATTAGCGATGTCAGATACCACAATTCGAATGGTAATCTTCAATTTATTTGAGTACAATCACCTCCGCCGACATGGTGGTTTGAACTATGAAACACCGTTTGATAAGTTGCAAAGAGTTACCGAATTATTGAGCTAGTACAGCTGTCCCTATTTTAATTAACTTGAAAAATTTGCTCAGAAAATGTTGTATAGGTGCGAGAGGTGTGATATGTTCGCACCTAAGTAACATTACTGACGGCTGCGTACGCAGTCCAGAATATTAAGTCTGGTTGTGTATATCCTTTTGCAGGTGCAGGGCATGTCTCTGTTCAGGCCTCATTCTCCTGATTACTTAAATTTCCTGCCTGTCAAAGGAAGCGCTTTGTAACACTTGCTTTTTGAGAAGCCGTTCAATTCTATCTCTTCTTTTTTTGACGGGGTTGCAAAAACTAATTTACTGAAAATTGGGCATTTGGGGACGTGCATATGATTATAGTAAAGGGAAAAACTCATTATACGATTGTTGATGCTGCTGAACGGTTGGGTGTCTCAGCCAAAACTATCAGGGATTATATTCATAGGGGTATTATTCCCGAACCGCCGGAAATCAAGTACGG
The DNA here is from genome assembly GCA_903893135.1 of uncultured Syntrophaceae bacterium. GTDB lineage: Bacteria > Desulfobacterota > Syntrophia > Syntrophales > UBA2185 > Fen-1135. The sequence continues at coordinate 2,315 of CAITLA010000043.1, forward strand.
CGTGCGGATATTGAAGCAATTCCCTATTGATTACATCAATTTGGCTAAAGTTCATTTAGATAATTACCGAAACACTAAGAACGAGAAAAGGCGCTAAGAGACACTGTCCCTGCATAGTGATACGATTTGCAGGAGGATCTAAATAACTTAAAGAGGAGCCCTCCCTTGGCCCGTTTGAAAGAGATCACTTCCACAGAACGACTTCTTGATATCATTCGCAATAAAAAAGATGATATCAAGTCTGAACGTCTGGATACATCTAAGATTGATCCGCCCAGAAAACTATTCAAATTCACTTCCCGAAAAATTATTTCCGGCGAGAAGCCGGTGACTATTGGCATCGATATCGGCCATGAATATTTGAGAATGGTAAAGACGGCAAGATCAGCCGATAAGCGCTGGGAATTGCTTGATTACAAGAGCGTGCCATACGCCCATATAACCACGAGGAAATCGCCTGATTTCAGCAATTTCTTAAGCTCTGAATTGAACAAATTTTGCGGCAGCATCGGAAATGCGAATCTGTGGGCTATCATGTCCGCAGCAAGGGTGAATGTGCGCCACATCAATATCCCTAAGGTGGCCAAGAAACAAATTGAGAATGCCGTTTATTGGACGATTAAAAAAGAAACGCCTTTTGACGATAAGGATACGGTATTCGATTTTGAAATTCAGAGGGAAGTCACCGAACAGGGTGTGGGCAAATGGCTAACTATGGTTTACACCGCCCCGAGGGCGGAAATTGAAGAATTAAAGGGGCTGTTTTTGCAAATCGGGTTGCCGTTAACCGGCATATCCATCACGCCATTTGCAATCCAGAACTTATTCAAGACGGAATGGATTCCTCCCGCTGTTGAAGGCACAGTGGCGAGTCTTTTTATTGGTAATGATTTTTCCCGCATCGATATATTTTCTAAAGGGAAGCTTATCATGACCCGTGGCATAAAGGCCGGCATAAACAGCATGGTTGAGTCATTGATGGAAAGACTTGGAATAACACGTAATGAAGCAGCAGGGAAGGATAGGAGCTCCCCACCAATAAGCTTTGAACAGGCGAAAAAGGTGCTCTTCAGCCTCAGTCCCGACTCTCCCCCTTTAACGGAGAACGATATCGGCTTCGGGCTCACAGACGAAGAAAAATTCGATACCATTCTGCCTGCCTTAGAGAGGGTGGTCAGACAGGTGGAGAGAACCTTTGAACATTATACGGGCGATCACAATTATGACATGGTTACCAGAATCTATGTATCGAGCGCCATGAATATTTCACAGCCTGTCATAGAGTATGTAGGTAATCAATTGGGAATCAAGAGTGATATACTAAATCCCTTCAAGTCTAAGATACCCAATATAGGCAGGAGCATGGAACAAGCCAGTGTCTCCGAAATACTTTCCCTGATTCCAGCTTTTGGGCTTGCCCTTTCCGATAACGCTTACACGCCGAACCTGATGTTCAGATTCAAGGACAAGGAAAGGGAAGCTAACATCACACGCGCCAATCGAATCATTTTTGCCGTATTTATTGCTGCGTTGTTCGTCTGTTTGGGTTTCTTGCTATTTGAAATTCAAAAGGTCCGTGAAAGAGAAACTGTAATAACCCAACTTGAACAGCAGTTGTCGCAGTATAAGCCACGGGTCGACCAGAACCTGATATCGGGAATGCTCTCGAGTTCAAGCAGGCAGCATCAGCTCGCGAGGACTTACGTAGACAGATATCTCGGCATGGCCGTTATCAGTGAATTGTCTTCGATGACACCGCGAAATATCCGTCTCATTGACCTGAAGGTACGCACAGGAGCCGTTCAATCGGGCAAGATGACGGCGAAAGAGCCTAAGAGGGAGGCCGCTGCTCCAAAGCAAGAAGGAAAGAACGTCACGGTTGAGGGAGTTGTTTTTGGTGATCGGAAAGCACTTGAGGCATCATTGGCCGGATATATAATGAAGTTAAAATCGTCACCCATGTTCAGTAATATCAGCGTACAGAAAAACAGCATAGAGCCTCTTAGAAAGGATGAAGTCCTTTATTTTGTTATTGAAATGAAACTGGTATAGAACTTATTCATGGAAAAGATATACGCAATAATTCCGAAGCGAAGCATCGTCATCTTAGGTGCATGCATATCCTGTGTGCTTCTCATCGTTCTGGCCGGCATCGTGCCGCAGCAGATGGCCGTGGCGCGTTTAGATAATAGAATTGCAAGTATTCAATTTCAGTTGGAAGAACAAAAGAGGCTTCACCCTTATTATGAAATGCTGCACGCGGGGCCCAATTCCGGCAAGTCGCAAATCCTGCCATTCCCTGCAAGGATCCCCCTTTCACGGACGAAGATAGATACAGTGCCCTCGATTATCAGAGAGCAGGCGCAGAAAGCCCATATCGACATGGTCGCTGCTTCTCCGGATCTGAATACTTTAGGCGGTGAGCAAAGATTTATTCTGGTTAATGCGACTCTCAAGGGTGATTTTTTGAATTTTCGTAAATTTCTCATCGGTCTCGGGGAAGTGCCTTGTCTGGAGGGTATTGAGGAAATCCGCATCCAGCAAAATGAGGACAGCATGGAATTCAGGATGAAGTTATGGCTGGCCATTGCGTAGTCAAGCGAGGCCGGCGATCAGAAGGCGTTGAAAAACACAGTTTTCAACAGCCTGTAAGGGATTGAAATGCCGAAACTGACAAGACAACAAATCATCATACTTTCCATAATGGCTCTCGTCATAGTGTTTGCCGTATATGATTTCCTCATTGCGCCGCGCACAAAATCGGAGCTGATTGATATTGGGAAAAAGACTTCCGAATTGGAAGCATTTTTAGCTGACATTACTTCAAGGTTGCCAAAGGGGTCACTGCCGACCGCTGATGCCTACGTACTGAGCCGCGCCGAGACAGGATGGGTGCACGACCCATTTTATGAGAGAAAATCCATCCGGGAATGGGAGAAGCGCAAGGAACGGGCCAAAGCGGGCGGCGGAATGTCACAAAGAGTCAGCTTCAGCTATTCCGGATATTTAAATGTCAGCAATAAAAATTTGGCAATTATAAATGGTGTAGAGTACGAAGCCGGTGATCCGCTGGAAATTGAGGGATACGTCCTGAAAAAGATTTATCCGGGCAAAGTTGTAATTGTTAACGAAAAGAGTGGAGCAAAATTTGATGTTCCTTTGCAGGAATAACACAGGTGATGGGAGGGGGGATAGGCCTTGACTTGTATTCAGTATAAGAAGAAAGTTCGCTGCTTGACCGTTGTCCTTTTCCTCGGGATGTTTATTGTTGCCGGTTGTGCGGGCGACAAGGTGACAAAGAAGGATCCTTTCTTCGAGAAATGGGAAAGGATGGCTGACATATCAAAGGGACACTCGCCTACGCCCAGGTCTCGTGAAACAATTCGAGAGTTAGTGAAAATTGAGCAGGAGCGTCTGAAGGCGGAAAAGGAACGTGTTGGCGGAAGAGGCCTGCCTGACACACCGGTCAGTCTGAAGATCCGCCAGGCTGATGTAAAAGTGGTCCTTCGATCCTTGGCGCGCATCGTGAATCAGAATGTATTGATAAGAGATGATATAAAGGCAGAAGTGAGTATTGATTTCAAGAATACTCCCTGGGACCAGGCATTCATCAGTATTCTCAAAAATCAGGGTCTGGCATATGAGTGGGAAGGCAATATTATGAGGGTGATGACAATAGCGGACAAAGAACAGGATCTGAAGCGGAAAACCCAGGACAAAGATGAGAAACTGGTGGAGCCGCTCATCACAGTGTTCATTCCGATTGACTATGCGGGCACAAAAGATCTGAGAGAAAATCTTAATGATTTGCTTACAAAAGATAAGGACGGCAAACCGCGCGGATCAATAAGAGTGGATGAGCACAGTCATAGCCTGATTATCAATGCCATACGCAATGATTTGGAAAAAATGATACCCATCATTGAACAGATCGATAAACCTACGCATCAAATTTTAATCAAGGCCAACATTGTAGAGACCACAAAAAATACCGCCAGAAACCTGGGGATTCAGTGGGGTGGGTGGTATAATTCAGGTAATTTTTATGCGACGCCGGGCGGAACAATATCCACGAGCGGCTCAATGACCACCACTAGCCCCGTCTTCGGCCTCCCTGGCCTGAGCGGTTATGGTTTCGGTGTGAATTTCCCCGCGTCTTCAGGAGCGATGAGCGCTGCCGGCGGCGCAGGTTCTCTTGGACTCATGTTGGGAACAATTGGCGGCAATATGCTTGAATTGCAATTGCA
>CAITLA010000044.1 GCA_903893135.1 uncultured Syntrophaceae bacterium
GATTCAGGCGATCATCAAGGGGGCCCGGACGGGCGAGATCGGAGACGGGAAGATATTCGTTTCGGATCTTTACGAGGTAGCGCGCATCCGCACGGGCGAGCGCGGCGGCAAGGCCATAGGATAAAGGGAGGGGTGAAAAGATTATTTGTATTCCCCCTCGCGAGACTGCATCGCAATGTCACTGTGCGTGAGTGAAATGGCCTAAACAATACGAGCCTGATACACCCCTCTTAGTCGTTCACAATAACAGACAGCGACGATTCAGTTTTGAATGCGAGGGGGTTTCATTTATGTTAACGCGCATCCGTAACCAGTATCTTCGGCTCCATCATATCTAGGATGGCATATTTGAGGCCTTCCCTTCCCAGACCTGAATCCTTTATACCCCCATAGGGCATGTGATCTACACGGAATGTGGGAACGTCATTGACAATGACGCCTCCGACGTCCAGGTTTATAAACGCGTAGTTTATTTCATTCATGTTATGAGTGAAGATTCCAGCCTGTAATCCGAAGTTCGTATCATTTACCATATGGACTGCTTCTTGAATGGTTGTATAAGGTTCTATGGTAACCACTGGCCCGAAAACCTCGAGACAGTTGACCTTCATCGATTTCTTCGTGTTTGTGAGCACTGTTGGATCACAAAATGCACCCTGTCTTTTGCCCCCACAGAGTATCTTTGCACCGTTGCCTATCGCTTCTCGCACCCAGTCTTCGACACGTTTCGCATTCGGTTCATCGATCATGACAGAGATCTGTGTTTCTGGCTTGAGAGGGTCACCGAATCTTAAGCTCTGTGCGCTCACGACGAATTTCTCCAGAAATTCATCAAAAATCTTTCTTTCCACAAAGATTCTCTGGGCATGAATGCAGACCTGCCCCGAATAGGCGAAGCCGCCGACAATGCACCTCCTCACGGCAAAGTCGACATCGGCACTTCCGCATACAATGACGCCGGCATTCCCGCCAAGTTCGAGGACCACCTTTTTCTTGCCCGCCTCTTTCTTCATTTTCCATCCTACCTCCGGAGAACCTGTGAATGTGAGGAGCTTGAACCTCTCATCAGTCACAAGCTTCATACCCGTCGTTCGATCCATCGGAATAACTGAGAGCGCTCCTTTCGGCAAGGAAGTCTCACCGATGATTCTTGCAAGTTCCAGTGTGGACAGCGGTGTCGCCGATGCCGGTTTCAAGATGATGGGACAGCCCGCTGCTATGGCCGGGGCGATCTTGTGCGCGGCCAGATTCATCGGGAAGTTAAAAGGGGAGATGCCTGCCACGAGGCCCACGGGAAAATATTTTACGAGCCCTTCCTTGTCTTTACCGCCGGGAGTCCAGTCAAGGCTTATGTATTCTTTGGGAAGCCTTTTTGATTCTTCCGCCGCGATGAGAAAAGTCTGGCTGGAGCGGTCAACTTCGGCGCCTGCATATATCAGAGGTTTCCCCGACTCCTGTGCCAGCACCCTTGATAAACGGTCTTTCCTCTGCATAAGAGTATTGGCAATGTACCTGAGAATCTCAAATCGCTCGAAAGAGCTTAGTCCCTTCACGACATTTTCAGCCGACTGAGCTTTTGAGATGGCTTCTTCCAGATCAGCCTCGCGGCCCAAATATGTCTCAGCAAAGACCTCATTGTTAAACGGGTTGGCGACTTTCAGAAATTTGTCGGTTTTTTGAAACGATCCGCCAATGCAAATGTCATATGTATCCATGATAACCCTCCTTCCCTTACTGCACTTTAATTCCTTGAGAGTTTTGATCAAAGTGATCAGCCGTGCTCAAGATTTTCATAGTAAGCATTGTCAATCATTATATCAGGAAATGACGAAAAATACATCTCCTGCCAAGGAAGAGCATGCGGTATTATGCCTGCATTTCTTTGTCTCGCGGCATATCTTAACAAGTGTTTCCCCTGTGTATCCGTATGTTCTGGATATTACAGCATAGAGTTGAAGACTACATGGGCTATTGACATATACAGTCATTTCTCATATATAAACTTTCTTTATTCATTGAATTCTTGAACGACATGAATCTCAAGAGAGGAATTGTCGCATGAAATACTGGAGAAAACCCCTGGATCTGGAGAGCATCAAGGCAAGCAGGGGAAAGGTAATCATTATTGAGGATCGATGCAAAGGGTGCGAATTCTGCGTCGCATACTGTCCGCGGGATGTGCTCAGCATGTCGCAGACATTCAATGTAAGAGGCTATCATACGCCTGCAGTCATAGACGAGTCAAAATGTGTCAATTGCCATTTCTGCGAGGCACTGTGTCCGGAATTTGCAATATACTCGATAGAGGCAACTGAAGAGATGCAGGGTGAGACGGCCCGGTCTCGAAGGAAGAATAAGTGAGGAAGAGAACTTACCGCATGCCGTTTAAAGAAGTATCTGTTATTCGAGGAGAGCTGCATGGCTGACAAGGCCGTATTGACGGGGACCTATTTCATGAACGGTGACTATGCCTGCTGCGAGGGCGCTCTGGCTGCGGGCTGCCGATTTTTCGCAGGGTATCCGATTACCCCGGCAACGGAGATTGCCGAGCGCATGTCTCGCAGGCTGCCGGAACTCGGGGGCATATATATACAAATGGAAGACGAGATTGCCTCCATGGCGGCTATCCTCGGCGCAAGCTGGGGAGGTGTGAAGGCCATGACCGGCACGTCTGGTCCGGGCTTTTCCCTGATGATGGAGAATATCGGTCTCGGAATCTGTACGGAGACACCGTGTGTGATCTGTAATGTGCAGAGGGCGGGGCCGAGTACGGGACTCCCGACGCTCGTCGGCCAGGGGGATATGATGCAGGCCCGCTGGGGATCACATGGCCATTACGAGATCATTGCGCTTGCTCCATCCAGTCCCCAGGAGATGTTTGACCTGACCGTCCGTGCATTCAATCTCAGCGAACAGTACCGTATACCCGTCATGATCATGGCAGACGAGGTGGTCGGTCACATGAACGAGCGTGTCGTCATCCCACGGAGGGAGGAAATCGAGCTTGTCGGGCGGCGGAAACCCAAGGTATCTCCACACGATTATCTGCCCTATCACCCTGATCCGGACGGGGTCGCCCCCATGGCCAACTGCGGTGACGGCTACAGGATCCACATCACAGGTCTGACGCATGACGAGCGCGGTTATCCGGGAATGGACGAGAAGACACAGGCGCAGATGGTCAATCGACTGATCCAGAAAATCGTAAGCAACAGGGACAAGATCATCCGGACGGAAAACATTTACCTCGATGATGCTGATGTCGTTGTAGTTGCTTACGGGATCAGTGCGCGGTCCGCCAGACATGCCGTGCGCGATGCGCGAAGCAGAGGCATACGCGCGGGACTTATCAAATTGGAAACGGTATGGCCCTTTCCCGAAACACTTATCAAAGAAGTAGCCAGCCGGGTGCGCGCCCTCATTATGCCTGAAATTAACGCAGGCCAGATGGTCCTTGAATTGCAGCGGTGCGCCGGAGGCGCGTGTCCCGTCCATCTGGTGTCCCACCTGGGCGGTTCCATAATCCATCCGTCAACCATCTTAAGCGCCATTAAAGACGCTATAAAGGGGAGAAAATGAAGACGAAGAAGGCAGAAAAGACTGTGCCGCGGCATCCCATGGAAGAATTGATCCGGAGTGAGCGGCTGCCCCATATATGGTGCGCCGGGTGCGGCATCGGCACCGTTTTCGGGTCTGTGATGGCAGCCATTCAGAAATCAGGCTACGACCTGGACAAGACTGCCATAGTTTCCGGTATCGGCTGCAC
>CAITLA010000045.1 GCA_903893135.1 uncultured Syntrophaceae bacterium
ATCATATGCCCAAATATTTATAAATAAACAAAATATATGAAATTATGATTAGTTAAATACATGAACGGCTTAAGATTGTCAATAGCATTAGATTTATTTTTTTCAGGTTTTTAATAACTCCTTTGACTCTTACCAATTGATTGATAATTATTATTGATATTGAATTATTGATAAGGCATTGCTTTTTCATGGTGGTGGTATACGAAGAATGATCTTGTATGTCAAATGAATCTCCCCGCCGCAAGCAGCGGGCGAGATTCATTAGGTGATCAAGTCCTTATTCTTCACAGGTATTGAAAAGTACCGAACGGTTTGCAGACAGAAATTTATCTACTGCACTTCTTGCCAAGAATAAAGCGTTGATCCTCGATATCTCCTGATATAGACTTATTCTTTCGGCGTTGTCTTTTCAGCTTTCTTAGGACGTTTAATAAACACCACCTTGCGCTCTTTCAGAGGCATAGATGCGCCTATTTTTCCCACAATCTCCAGTCGGGTGACGTCATAGTCTGGAACATGCTCTACGCTGATATGTGCGCGAGAAAGACCCACCAAAAATGCTACAACCTTTTCACCCGCGCTTTGAGAGAATTTCACGTTAATAGTGCCAAAATTAACCGCCGAATCACTATCGTTTACAAAAAGCGTGGGAATTGCAGTGAAGTTGAAATTGAATACCTCATTGATTTTGACGATTACTTTTACGCCCGGAAAATAATATCTTCCTGCTGTAACAGGGATATATATGTAGCCATCAGCATCCGGCTCCAGTGCCTGCACTTCCTTTTCCCCGTGCTTATGATAGAACATAACAAATTTAAGCGATGAGTCTTTCCAGGGGGCGTCATTTTCATAAAACAAGAATCTGCCGGCAAGAACTTTCTTCCCGGCCAAGTCATCTGTAGCCTTTATATTATGGGTGGTCTCGTAACATCCCGCTACAGATAACAAGAGCAACAGAGACATTACTTTCGATAACGTGACGATATTGACTTTCTTGTTCATCCTGCATTTTCCTTTCATGACCTCATCGCATAACTGAAAAAAAGAATGGTTCTATTTTCCGTCCACAACGCACAGCTGATATTGTCCTCATTGCACTTGTTGTATTCAGCATACTGGGAGTTATTGCCGAACGGCTCTATATTCCTGAAGGCTGTCGAAAAGCACCGATACGTTTTGGAGATACTAATCTATCGACTGCACTTCTTGTCAAGAATAAAGATTCTACCCTTCTTTCGTCTGATTGGATATGATGTCCCCGGAATCCCAGATTTCTGATTTTTCAAGATCGCCCGCACCTACGAGTCAAGGGTTTTCAATTGGGAATTAAAGTGAGGATTACCACTCTAAGAAGGCATGTCTTATCAAAACGTTAAAATCGTTTCCCTTATGTTTTCTTGAAAACCCCCTCTCTTTATGAGAGAACTTTTGTCAATTATGGTTTTTTCAGTGGAATTTGCTTATCCATTTCTCGGAGAATTCTTTGTAACACCTTGCCAGCTGTCATAGAACCGCCTTTTAAAGAATGCGAGCCCTGACCAGCCCACAATACGTCACCATTTTGAACATTCACCATTTTGAAAGACATAGACGCATGACAAAGATTTGTAGATCCACCAATGGGACCATAAGCAGAAGGAACAATAAATCTACTTTGCTCACAATCATATCTGGTTACAGAACCAACGATTATAATATCCACTCCTTTAAGTCTTAATGCAGACCTATCTTTCTCAGTTAAACCAGCATCCATTATAACATTCTCGTCTATTACAGCTTTTAGTTGGCTACGTTCCACAATATCGAAACCTCTTTTCATTAAGCTTAATGCTATAGAATCGGAAACTTCTTGTCCTAAGCTCTGGTTGTTAGAAGCCAATGTTATTACAGCAATCTTTCTGTAGTGGGAAAAATCTGTGCCTGGCTTGGTATGAGTTAATATTTGAGGCGCTGCGCACCCGGTAATAAAGAGAATAGCAATAAGAAGCAGATTAAGAAAAGATTTTCTCATGTTCCTCTCCTTTAAACACAAAACCCCGCTCTCTTTTGAGTACGGGGTTCCGCTTATCAGTTCATAACACCATCATATACAGGGTTAGGACTTTCTAAGTATCATTCCTTTAATAAATGGCAACTGTCAACTCAAATTATCACTCTATTGCTGAATGAATTTTACCTCCCGCACTCTTTCGTCTTTGTCGTAGAATATTTCAAATGTTACGAATTGTTTACTGTCTGTCACAGGTGTAAATATGATCTCTGTCAATCCCAAAGTTAGTACGTCCGCAATCAATATACCAGTCCCCTTTATTGCTTTTCCTGATGTAGGTTCACCTTGTGGACATCTGAAAATATCTGTTCTAAGTCCACTTTGATCAACTTTCGCGTCTATTGGTGAACCAAACCTTGCCAGACATTCTTTTCTTGGTGTTCCAGGTTGAATTGCTTTCTGGTCAATGTATTCACCACGATTCACAACATTTGAAAGTCCGCAAGCCGAGAAAATAAATACGAGAAAGACAATTATTATCCGCATGATTAATTTGCTCTTCATTGTCTCCCCTCCGTTTATTTATTGTTTGAACCGGAAAAACACCGAACTCTGTTTCGAGAAGCGGGGTTTCAGTGATCAGCCCATATTAACCTCATCAGGGGTTAAAAACTGCATTTTCTATCTGTGACATCTTTACATTGAAGTTCTGATTATCACGATTGGAATAAGAAATCTATCACGAAATGCAACTTTATCCCATGATACATTGCAGGAAGGACTGAACAAAAAATCAAATTCCTGATTTTTCAAGACCGCCCACTCGACGGAATCGCTGACTGCTGTTGACGGTTAAAGATTCAAAGAGAGGAATGATTGCCAGTTGAAAGAGAGCAGATAACATATGCTTCTATGAGATTTCCGAGTCTTGCGAGGATATGGGTCAGGATCAAACTATCTCGTCTCTATCAGACACTTGAGAGTTGACGAGACAATAGGATCAATCATATGCAAACCCTTAACCGGACATCACTGAAAAAAAGTGGGGAGGGTCTCGTCAAAAGAGCTTCTTGAAGAAATTGGTGATGGAGCCCCCCTTCTTTTTACTATTCCCTTGGCCGGGGGCGTGGGGGTGGAAGAGGGTCCTGCTGAAAACGACCCGCCACCCCTTCTCTTCCTTGATCATCTCCAGGTTCAGCGTTTCGCGACCATAGAGCATGAAGGGGCTTGAGACCACCGCCACGGCTTTCCTTTTGTCATACTCGTTAAAGATGACCTCATCGATTCTGAAATTCTGGACCTTGATGCGATTTTCCACATGATCATTAACGAAATCGTTCAGGGTATATGCTTTTTTCGACACCTCGGAAAGTTGTTCATAAGCGCCCCGATAATCACCCGACGTGACATTCTGCAAAAACCCATTCACCAGCTTGATAATGTGGGATGTATCGCGGCTCGGCGAGGTGATCAAAAATAGAAAAACCAGCATCAAGGCGGCCAGGAAGGAATATCCCGCCACGGCATATCGTTTCTTTCCTCTGAAGACGTTTTCGTGAATCCATTTTCGTTCTATAAAAATGATCGTGCCGATCGCGATGACGATGAGAACGACGGCGAGGATACTGCCCTTTAGCAGGAAAGCAACGCCCATTCCGATAAAAATGTTTATAAGAGTGATGTAAAGATTTTCTTTTTTCAACGCTTTCTAAAGATAAGCCCCCATTTCCCCCAAAGGATGCGAACTACAAATAGGACACTGGGAATTAGTTTAGCGGGCGCCTTGCCGAGGAAGCGCCCCGAATCTTTTACTCCGGCAGAAATTTGTTTTGGCAACAGCCTCTTGCAACATAATATTTATTGTTGATCCCCATCCAAGCTTTTTGACCCGTGGTTCACTGATTTTTCTTCAGATCTTCAAGTAATTGTCTTAAAAGTCTTAGCTGTTCCTGTTGAATTGAAATCAGCTCACTCCACTGTTTCTCCCTGAGTGAATCAACTTTTTCATGAAGCCCTATTATTTCAAGCTCTGCCTTTAAATTGACTTCATAATCGTGTTCCGCACTTAGTCGATCCTTATAGGCCTGTCGATTTTGAGACATCAAAATAATTGGAGCTTGAATGGCAGCAAGCATAGATAAAACAAGATTTAGCAGGATGTATGGATATGGATCAAATGAGCTGTTAAGATTGATTAGGATAAATGAATTCAGGAGAATCCATATAACCATCACAACCATAAACATTGAGATAAATATCCAAGATCCCCCAAAAGAAGCGACCTTATCGGCCATCTTCTGGCCCAAAGTCATTTGTTTGGAAAAGTCTTGAACGACATTTGTCGAAATAGGGGTTCTTTCGGTTATATGATGAGCAACATGCCTTTCTAGTTCAGTAAGCTCTTCATATTTCGAGCGAAAGAGCCTTTCTGCTGTATCGTGTACTTTCTGATCTATCATGCTATCCTTTGGATGGCCGTCTGAGGACGCAACTCAATGGTCGTGAACATTCGAGCGATTCGGGTCAAGCAGAATAACGATTACTGCTTGGAATCTTACATATTTATTAAGACTCGTCAATGGAATAAACAAGGAAGTAAACCATGCAAAGCTACCAATAATTTTCCTATTGTCGGTCAGTGGTTATTCTTGCGCTCTCCACCTAAAAGCCACCAAGCATGGATACTGTCGAGTATGAGGATTACAGATAGTGATGTTTGCTACTGCTCTTTCACACCCATCTTACATTACATCAGGTATTTCGAAGTTAAAAATCAGAGTTTCTCCTATGGTACTTTTATGATAATATAAGGCAAATTCAGAGAAAGGAGTAAGGATTATGAAAAAGAGCTATATCGTTATCCGTTTTCTTGTCGTCCTCATGATGATCGCCGCCTTTGTGGCCTGCGCATCGACACCGAAACAGTCAAGCACGGGGGAATATATCGATGATTCCGTCATCACGTCCAAAATAAAAACTCAGCTTGCGAGTGACGATTTTCTCAAGTCATTTCAGATCAGGGTAGAATCCCGCAAAGGCATCGTTCAGCTGAGCGGCTTCGTTGATTCTCAAAACGCTGTTGACAAGGCGGGACAAATCGCGCGCGGCGTCGAAGGGGTGAAATCCGTCAAGAATGATCTCATCGTGAAATAGGCAGCAGTTATCCTTTCCAGTGCCGGAATCCGTGAGGGAGATCATATGCTGTGGACGATTGCTGTCATAATGATAGTTCTGTGGCTGCTGGGGCTGGTGAGTGGCTATACCATGGGTAATTTTATTCATATCCTGCTAGTCATCGCCATTGTCATCGTCCTGGTCAGAATCATCCATGGGCGAGGACCCATCTATCTGTGAGTATCCTTGTGACAACGTGAAGGAGCTGTAGCTAACCTGCCATAATTTTGAGTCTGAAGAATTCCATATACCTAAAGTTGTTGGCCATACTCTTCGTTGTTGTGATTTTGCTGTTTGTGCCTTCCAGGGGGCCCGATGAGATGCGGTGATCATAGCAGGCAAGGATTCCTGATTTGTAACCGGCCAAGGTGTCGTGGGATTTTTTGAACATCTTGGCACCGTTTCATTGTCGTATAGACAAAAAAACAGGTTCTTATCAAAGGAGGGGGCTATGAAGAGGTTCATTATATTGGCAATGGTTTTAGTGATGATGGTTGTATCTATTGGAGGATGCTGGATAGGGTGGAGGTGACAGAGGAGGGGGACATGAAGAACGGCGTTGGGAAAGAAGATGGTGACGGAGAGAAAAATCTTGTAAAGCACTGTGATTATCAGTAACCCAATGGTCCGGTAGCTGAAACCTTTTCTCTCCGCAACTCCACCTCCAAAGTGGCTCACTTTTAAATGACCATTTTTGGCGCGCTTTATCACGACCGGAAAGATACAATGCATTTTTTTCGAATCGATTTTTTTAAATTCTGCATAAAATTTAACAGAATTGGAGAGCGAGGATTAAGGCTCTGAGAACGATCAGAGGAGGGGCAACATTATAAAAAGAAAACCCGAAACAAACCTCCAAACAAAGGAGCAACTTCTCCTTGAGGTGGAAGAGCTTAGGACAAAGCTTAATGCCACGGAGCGGCGCTTACAGGAGGCAAGCGAATTATTGCAGGCAAATCGCCGAGCGCAAGCGAGTAGAGGAATCCTTTGAGGATGCTCGAAAATACACTGAGAGCATTGTGGAAACAATACGTGAAACGCTTATCGTGCTTACCTCCGACCTGAAAGTCATCTCAGCGAATCGTTCCTTCTATGAAACCTTCCAGGTGGCGCCTGAGGAGACAGAGGGACGATTTGTCCACAGCAGAGGCGACCATTCGTTTGATATTCCTGCAATTTTTCTATTGTGAGGTAACGGATATTTTGATAAGTTACTTCAAGCGCAAAAAATAAAATGATATCATCCCCCTTGAGGGAGGGGGCATTATGATTTAATGCGTTCTAATTAGTTTCTGATTTGACTGAACAGCCTTAATAGTATTTTACTCTTAATAGGTATTACTTCAGATTAGTAAAGGTGCTGGGAGATGACGATGGTTAAGAAAAAACATAATGTTGCTGTTCTTGAAAAATGCCCGACGGGCATCAAGGGTCTCGATGAGATCACAAAGGGAGGGCTTCCGAGAGGCAGGCCAACCCTGATCTGTGGCAGTGCGGGTTCCGGTAAAACGCTTTTTGCCGTGGAGTTTCTGATGCGGGGCGCTATGGATTACGGAGAACCCGGGGTCTTCATGACCTTCGAGGAGACTCCGGAGGATCTCGCGAAGAACTTCATCTCCCTTGGTTTTGATCTCAATGACATGACGTCGCGTGGCCTCATCGCAATGGACCACGTCAAAATCGAGCGAAACGAGATTGAGGAGACGGGCGAGTACGACCTGGAAGGATTGTTCATCCGCCTGGGAAATGCCATTGATTCCATTGGCGCGAAGCGGGTTGTCTTGGATACCATAGAAGCACTTTTCGCCGGGCTGTCCAATGCCGCTATCATTCGGGCAGAGCTTCGTCGTCTTTTTCACTGGTTGAAAGACCGCGGTATGACGGCCATCGTGACGGGGGAAAGCGGCGACAGGATGCTAACACGCTACGGGCTCGAAGAATACGTCGCCGATTGCGTGATCCTCCTTGACTTCCGTATTGTGGAGCAAATTTCCACCCGCCGCCTGCGTATTATCAAATACCGCGGCTCATCTCACGGCTCCGACGAGTATCCATTCCTGATCGACGAGAGCGGCCTCTCGATCCTGCCCATCACTTCCCTGGGGCTCGACTACCCCGTTTCCTCGGCGCGCATCTCCACGGGCATCCCCAAGCTGGATACAATGCTTGGCGGTGGGAAGGGGTTCTACCAGGGCAGCACCATTCTCGTCTCCGGTACGGCGGGCACAGGCAAAACAAGCTTGGCAGCCACCTTTGCCGTCGCCGCCTGCGAGCGAGGTGAGCGCTGCCTGTATTTTGCCTTCGAGGAATCGCCCAGCCAGATCATCCGGAACATGGGTTCCATCGGTATGGATCTCACCCGATGGGTGAAGAAGGGGCTTCTCAGGTTTCATGCAGCCCGGCCTTCGCTTTACGGCCTTGAGATGCATCTTCTCACCTTCCACAAGATGATAGAGGGGTTCAAACCCCAGGTTTTCATTGTAGACCCGATCAGCAACCTGAATGCCGCGGGAACAGCAGCAGAGGTCAAGTCCATATTAACGCGCCTGGTTGATTATTTGAAGATGAAAAATATCTCTACTTTCCTTACGGACCTCACCCATTTTACAGGCCGCATTGAACACACAAGCGAAGAAATATCTTCGCTGATCGATACATGGCTTCTCCTCCGGGATATCGAACTCAATGGGGAACGAAACCGGGGCCTCTACATTTTGAAGTCCCGCGGCATGGCCCACTCCAACCAGATTCAAGAGTTCCTGCTCACGAACCAGGGCATTGGCCTGATCGACATCTATACCGGTTCCGGCGAGGTATTAACCGGCAGTGCCCGGGCAACCCAGGAAGCCGGGGAAAAGGCCTCTGAGCTGGTACGCGGGCATGAGGTGGATCGCAGGCTTCGCGAGCAGGAACGCAAGAGGAATGCCCTGGAAACAAAGATCGCAGCCCTCCGTGCCGAGTTCGAGGTGGAAACTGAAGAGGTGCATTTAATGGCGGAAGAAGAGCAAACAAGACAAGCTGTCCATGCAGAAGACCGTTTGGATATGGCGCATCTTCGCAGGGGGAAACCTTCAACTTCTACGGCGAAGGGCCCTGAAAAGAAAAGGTAAAGGAGAGTAAGATGAAAGCTGCCCTACCAGGAAAGAGGAAGAAAGCAAAGACCGATGCGACAGAGGAAATATGGAATCTCCGGTTATATGTAGCCGGTCAGACCCCGAAATCGATTACGGCCTTTGCCAACTTAAAGAAGATCTGCGAAGAGCATCTTGAAGGGAAATATAGTATTGAAGTGATAGACCTAATAAAAAATCCCCAGCTGGCCAAAGGGGACCAGATTATTGCCATACCGACACTGGTTAGGAAGCTTCCTGAACCGCTAAAAAAGATTATCGGAGATCTGGCTAACACAGAGCGCGTGATGGTGGGACTCGATATTCGTTCTGTCTCCGGATGATCAAATCAGTTATGGTGTAACCGCGATGGATATGAAAAGAGGAAAAACGAATACTGAGGAGTTCGAAAAAGCGGCCTTGAAGCGAGACTGGGCAGAGTACGTTCTTCTGCTGTATGTTACGGGGATGACCCCAAAGTCAAGCCTGGCCATCGCCAATGTCCAGAAGCTCTGTGAAGAACACCTGGCAGGCCGCTATGAACTCAAGGTGATCGACATCTACCAGCAGCCCAATCTGGCCAAGGAAGAGCAGATTATTGCCACCCCAACGCTCATTAAGCAACTCCCCCTGCCACTCCGGAGGCTCATCGGCAACATGTCGGATCCGGAAAGGTTTCTTACAGGCATCGATCTGAAATCCAAGAATTTATAAGTAAGAATCAATGAACAAATCGTACAAAACACGCCAGCAACTTTTGGATGAGTTGCAGAAACTCACATCGCGAATGATGGAAGCTGAGGAAACTCTGCGCGCTATCCTAAGCGGTGAGGTGGATGGTCTGGTTGTCTCAACGGCGGAGGGGGATCGGGTCTTTACGCTATCGGGTGCCGATCATCCTTACCGGGTCATGGTCGAAACCATGAACGAAGGGGCCGTCACCCTGGCCGCCGACGGCACGATTCTTTTCTGTAACCAGCGTTTTTCAGATATCGTCAAACAGTCTCTGGAAAAAGTAATGGGATCTTCAATCTCCCAATACATTTCATCAACAGACCTTCCATTATTTAAGGTATTGCTTGAGCAGGGTTTAAAGGGGAACAGTAAGGCGGAACTGGCCTTACAAACCGAAGGTGAAAATTCTACACCTGCCGTAGTTTCCATAAGTGCCCTTCAGCACACGGATATGCCCGGTGCGGTGTGCATGGTGGTTACCGACCTGACGGATCAAAAGCGCAATGAAGAGGAGCGGATGGTAGAAATTCGGGCGGCACTTTCTGAAATTAACACATTGAAAGAACAGCTCGAACTCGAAAATATTTACTTTCGTCGAGAGTTCAGAATGAAACATCGATTCGAGCATATTATCGGGAAAAGCGATGGTCTCAAGTATGCTCTCTATCGAGCGGAACAAGTTGCTCCTGCGAACACAACGGTCCTCATCCTTGGTGAGACCGGTACGGGGAAGGAACTGATCGCTTTCGCCATCCATGACATGAGTCCCCGTAAGGAACGGCCCCTGATCACGGTCAACTGTGCTGCCCTGCCGGGCAATTTGATTGAGAGCGAATTGTTCGGCCGGGAGAAGGGGGCATTTACCGGGGCCGATAACCGGCAGGTCGGCCGATTCGAGATCGCCAATGGTTCCACCCTTTGCCTGGACGAGATCGGGGAGCTGCCGCTGGAGTTGCAGGCAAAGCTGCTTCGAGTGATCCAGCATAACGAGTTTGAGCGCCTGGGCTCATCCCATACCATCAAAGTCGATGTGCGGATCATAGCGACGACCAATCGAAACCTTGAGGAAGAGGTCCGCAAAGGCCGATTTCGGCAGGACCTTTACTATCGGTTAAACGTCTTTCCCATCACGGTTCCACCACTCCGGCTGCGGAAAGATGACATCCCGCTGATGGTCCAAGCCTTCATAGAGCGGTACGCCAGGAAATTGGGCAAACAGATCACGTCGGTCCGGAAGGAGACGATGAAGATGTTGCAGGATTACCCGTGGCCCGGGAACGTCCGGGAGCTGGAAAGCATCATTGAACGGGCCGTGATCTTGTGCCCCGGGCCGGTCTTGCAGCTGGCAGATAAACTGGAGGTTTCATCCCCCGCACTTTCATCCGCCGTGAGGACCTTGGAAGAGACGGAGCGAAACCAGATTCTGAAGATCCTTTCAGAAACCCGATGGCGCATAGAGGGAAAGGACGGGGCCGCAGCGATCCTGGGCCTCCACCCGAGTACCTTAAGAGCGAGGATGCAGAAGCTCGGGATAGTCCGGCCGGAGACAAAAGAACCAGATTAGACTTTCCACCGCTCTTCAAAGTATCCCTCAGTATGTTGAGGTTCCACCAAATACTGAGGCTAAACGAATCACCTCATACTTTTCTGCTATTCTCTCCTATTAATCTAACCGCCTGTTATTAAAGGATGAATCAAAACTTATGTTTTTCCTTCGGCTCTTGGCAAGCCATTTGCTATTACAGTGAATAACATGATGACTATCGCGTAGTTATTTTCCCGGAGTACCTGAAAAGAGGGATGAGGCTACAAAATGAAAAAGTTACTTTTTGGAGCAATATTTAACGTTACCACTAACCTGGCCGACAGAAGTTTGCCAAAAGGAGAATACCATGAAACATTTCGGTAGAAACAAGAAAGTACAAATTAACGCAATGTATTACGTGGTGCTGATCGTGGCGGTCATCACTCTTTTAGTTACTAGCGTGCCTGTGCGTGCGTCTGACATGGATGATCGCATCGAATTATCCATCAAGAAGTCGTATGTATTCAAGACCTACCTCAAGGGTGATGATATCAAAATCCAGTGCGTGGATGGCGTTGTTATCTTAACGGGAATTGTTTCCGGAGAATACCACAAAGCATTGGCCCAGGAAACCGTGGCGAGCTTGCCCGGTGTTAAAAGCATCGTTAACAAACTGGGAATTAAGGGTGCGCCCCCTACCGGAAACTCGGATGGGTGGCTCAATGAAAAAGTGAGAGCTATACTCGTGTTGCATAAGAGCGTAAACTCCGAAGCCACAAATATTTACGTTAAAGACGGCATCGTAAATCTAAGCGGCGAAGCCATCAGCGAGGCGCAAAAGGAACTGACGACCGAATACGCCAAGGATGTCGAAGGGGTTAAAGGCGTAAATAATGAGATGACCGTGACAAAGACCTCGAAAAAGACGCTAACGGCAGGCGAAAAGATTGATGACGCTTCCATCACCGCCCAGGTCAAGATGACGTTGCTATATCACCACTCGACCAGTGCCCTCAATACCAAGGTCGAGACGAAGCGTGGCGCGGTCACGTTGTATGGTAAAGCCAGAAGCGCAACCGAATGGAACATGGCCACCAAACTCGCCGAGGACGTAAACGGTGTGAAGAGTGTAAAGAACCGGATGACCATCGAGTAGTCCGAGTCCGAGAACAAAGAGACTGTATGATCACTGTCGGCTGGTATGGTGATGCAATAGCCGGCAGTGTGAATGAGCAATCAGGAAGGAGGGGATAATGGGATTCGTCATTGGAATTTTGATTATAGTAATTTTAGTGCTTGTGATTATCCATTTAAAGTAGCGCAGCGAACATAAGAATCTTATGCAGGACACCTTATATTGTCACCGGCCATGTCGTTGACCTTCTGAGCGATGACAGCGGCTGATAATGTCATTCGTTGCCATCCCTCCATACCAATATTCTTGATTGCTGCATTGCCGGCTAATAAGACCATTGGGCCATTTTAACTGATGACTTTGACAGATCCGGTCAAAGTCATCACGGTCTAAAGGGGATAGCAGAAAGATATTTTATGCAGATCGAGATTCATAATCTCACAAAAGTTTATAGTGAAAAAAGAGGACTTCTACCAACTAGTCTTGATGTTGAAAAGGGGGAACTGATTGCCGTCATCGGGCACAACGGAGCGGGTAAATCTACTCTTTTGAAAATGTTAGCCAGTTGGCTCCTTCCCGACAGTGGACAAGTTCTTGTGGACGGCATCAATTTGGGAAATAGATCGGCCGTTGTGAGGAAAATTGGTTTTGTCCCAGAAACGCCTAATCTTTTCGATTTCTTTTCCGTTGAATATAATCTCAAATTATTTGCTCGTCTTTTTCAAGTCCCTTTTTTGCGGATAGAAGAAGTTCTGAAAGAATTCGATTTGCTGCCTTTTCGAGATAATAAAATACAGGTTTTATCGAAAGGGTTAAGGCAAAGGGTAAGCATTGGGCGCGCTCTTTTGGCAGATCCACCTGTGCTTCTTTTTGATGAACCTACATCGGGTATAGACTTTGAGATGACGAAAGAGATTTATAGACTGCTAAAAGATTTTCACGCTTCAGGAAAAACAATCATTTTTACTTCCCATCGACCCGAAGAGATAAAGACCCTTGCAACACGCATCATTGTGCTGCATCAAGCATGTTTGGTCTTCGATGGTTCACCCCAAAAATATTTCCAATCAGAAATTCATGAAAAGCTATACCTATGATGACAAGAAATATCATCACATTGACTTTGAATGATTTAGCAATTGCATTCAAGAATAAGACAATCTATCTAATTCTCTTTATACCTTTTTTTGTTTTTTTCTCTTTGAAGTTGGTAGATAGGGCAGATGCACAGTTTAAAAAAGTTAATATCGGACTTATTCAAGAAGAAATGTATGCTCCTGTTATTCTGCAAACCATTAAATCAGCAGATAGAGTATTTACAGTTCTTCGTGTTTCCAATGAAGAGGAAGGCAAAAGATGGTTAAAAGAAAAAAAAATAGACGGCCTGTTATTAAGATCTGAAAAAGAACAAAACAGTTTAGTTCTTGTGGTTTTAAAGAAAGAGTCTTTACTGACCCTTTCAATAGTGGAGAACTTTTCAGCGTTACAAAAAGCAGCAGAAGGGAATAGCATAAACTGGATCTCTGATATCAAGCCTGTTCAGGAAAGTGGGATTGAAAAACAAACTTTGCCTACCTGGATTCTAATGTTAGTTTTACTGGTAAGCTTCATTATAATGCCTGCGCAGGTTGCCGAAGAAAAGGAAAAAAAATTGCTTCTTGCTCTTTTGCAAACTCCGATGCGTGAAATTGAGTGGCTTATTGCTAAATTATTCCTCGGCATGATTTTAATACTCATAGCAGTCCTATTCCTCCATCTGCTGGGTAAATTTGATCTTGGTAATGTGTTGAGTTATGTAGCATTTATAGGGGTTGGCAGTTTCTGTTTCAGCTCTTACGGAATATTTTTGGGGTTTTTATGCCGCAATCAGGCGAGCGCCAGAACTTTAGGCGTTATTTTCTATCTGCCCCATCTGCTTCCTTCTGCGTTATCGGATTTTTCACAGAAATTAACTGCCGTTGCTCCTTTCTTACCTTCCTACCAGTTTTATGAGCCAATTAAATCAATCCTCTTCGAGGAAGGCAGAATATCAACTCTATCTCTGGAATGGATATATTTGCTTTTAGTCGGACTATTAACTCTTTTCTTCTCATATCTACTAATGAAAAAACGCTGGCTAATGTAAAAGGATTAAGGTCAAGCCGACTGACTCTTTTCAAAGTATGCCTCCAACAAAGAATCCCTCAGTATGTTGAGGTTCCACCAAATACTGAGGCTAAACGAATCATTTCATACTTTTCTGCTATTCTCTCCTGTTAATCTAACCACCTGTTATTAAATGATGAATGAAAACTTATGATTTTCTTTCGGCTATTGGCAGACCATTTGCTATTACTATTTTCATGATCCTTGTAATCATGCGAATGAAGGTCCTTTCTGAGAAGCGCATGGAGTTGTCACAGACGATTGCTTCACTGTCCGGTTCCATAAGGATGGAGAAGGGATGCCGGCGCTGCGACTTCTGTGAGAGTATCGAGGATGAAAATCGACTCTTTCTTCTTGAAGAATGGGATACCCAGAAGAATCTGATGATCCACCAGAGTCGGACAATTTTAGGGTGATCCGGGGAGCGATGAACCTTCTCAAAGAGCCCTATGAAACGATTTTCCACACCATTTTCCACCCGATGGGGATAGAGAAGATTTAAAGGAGGATCACATGTTGTGGACGATAGTTTCGTACTGATAATTTTGTGGATGCTGGGGCTGGGTACCAACTTTACGATGGGTTCATCTATCCACGTCCTCTTCGCAG
>CAITLA010000046.1 GCA_903893135.1 uncultured Syntrophaceae bacterium
GTGGGCCGCAACGTGACGGGGGCGCCGACAGGATATCTCGCCGACGCCGTGGGCTGGGTAATGTTCTTTGTCATCTGCACGGCTCTGGCCGTTCCCGGGTTGCTGCTCCTTCTGCGATACGACAGATGGGCGGTTGATATTCAGAATTAAATCCGGTTCATCCGGTTGATGCATACTTCCTGAACTACACAAATCATCAACTCTGATGAATATGCTTTATTTAAACCAGTTATCAATGATGTTGTTTCGGCAATAATTATGATATGGATGATAGAAATTTGAATCTCCGGTCATGTGAAGGGCTGGGGGCCAACGGATACATGGTTGAAATACTGTGGCACCGTCGGGAAACCAAGCGGTAAAATGACCCTACATTCTGGCTCACACCGAACCGGCCATGAGGACCGCAACCCGTAGAAGCTCAAAGACGAGGTGGAGCGATGCATGTGAGAATAGCCCTGAATCATGCGCTATCCAAAATCGGTTATGAAATCATCAAAACCGATTACAAGATAGACGACAGGAAAATCTATTCGGAAGACCAACGGGTCATCAGTACATTTCTGCACACCCTTCCGTTAAAAAACAACTACTGTGTAGATATCGGCGCCTCCGACGGCATTATCTCGTCCAATACCTTATGCCTGTTTAAAGACAAATGGTCTGGGATCGCCGTGGAGTTCGATTCAGAAAAATTCGCACGATTGGCAGCCACCTATAAACGATTTAAGCAGGTCAATCTTTTAAAAACTAAGGTGAGCCCCGACAATGTTGTGCACATTTTAAAAAGCTGCTCCGTGCCTGATCAGTTTGCATTTTTGAATCTGGATATTGATGGATATGATCACTATGTACTGGATCAGCTGTTGTCACAATACAGGCCCATGTTAATCAATGCAGAAATTAACGAGAAGATCCCGCCACCTATAAAATTCACAGTAACATACAGTCCTGCCTATCAATATCGGGCAGACCATTTCTTCGGGCAAAGCATCTCTCAACTGTATGAGCTATGCAAAAGCCATCAATACAGCATTGTCGAACTATATTATAGTAACGTGTTGCTTATCCCCAATGAACTAAATACGAATCAATCTCTGACACCGGAAGAAGCGTATGATGCAGGATATCGGGGCAGGCCGGACAGAAAATCTAAATTCCCATGGAATGAGGACGTTGAGGAGTTATTGCATGTAGCCCCGTCGGAGGGTGTTTACTTCATCAACAGACTGTTCGAGAAATACAAGGGTGCCTATCTTTGCGAACTGTAAAAACGATACCGTGGCACGATTCGCCGTCGAATGGGTGTACCCTATTGTAGGGCGGTTCGATTTTCTGAAAGGATAGAAATCATATGCCGCTCCTGTTGCCGCTTATCGTCCACGGAATCCTCAGTTTTCCGATTATTACCGGTGTCTGGAGGATCATTTTGAATACTTTCTCCAGGTCTATGAGGAACGTTTTGAACGACTATATGGATTTTTCCGTTCTTATATCCAGAAGGTCATATACCGGTATCTGGACTGCGGTGATCTCCATGGCGGCTTTGCCCGCTCTAAAAAACGTCGGTTACAATCGGTAATCCCCACTTCGATTCCATATCAAAAGCTGAGGCTTTGTAGGTGTTATCAGTCAAGGCTCAATTGAACAGATTATCAATTCAAAAGTGCGCAAGAACCGGATGAACCTTAAATCCAATTTATTCTTGCAGCGCCCTTTCATAAGCTGATGCTGAAAACCCGCTGATGGAGCGGCCGTTGATAATGGCGAAGGGGACGCCACCTCTATTGTCCAGCTGTTTCTTGCGGATTGCTGCTTCTTTGTCCTTCTCTATGTCATACTCGATGAAATCAATTCCCCGTGACCGAAGGTAATCACGTGCTTTGCGGCAATATGGGCACCAACTGGTCGTATATAGCACTACGTCCGCTCTCTTCTTAGTTTCGTAGGAGGGTCTTGACTCTTCTTTTTTTCTGGCCGGTGCCGGCGCCGTATCGAGGCTGTCCTCCTTACTGTCTTTGTAAACTTTTATATCTCCCGGCGACTTGGCCGCAGGCGGCGGCGAGTCAGAGATATGCATTTCTCCTTTATCATCTACCCATTTATACATCTCGGCCCCTGAAGTGAAGGGGAAATAAATTAGAAAAGCCGATAGAACAAGGATGAAGGTGATTATCTCCATTCCCTTTCTTCTGGAATTTCCTTTAATTATATTATTCATGCCGTTATCAAGCCTTTGTCATCCATTACTTGAACATGGATTGTGTCATCGTTCCCGAACTGAATACATTGGGATCCACCATGACATTCACCAGGGATGGCTTCCGTGAGCTTCGCGCGCGCTCAAGGGCAGGGCGGATCTGTGAAGGTTCGGTGACATGCTCGCCGTACCCGCCCATGGCCTCCACCACGCGGTCATACCTGAGGGGACTGAGGATATTCGCCACGTCGCCCCGGACCTGGCCGTATCTTTCCGTTTGCCCATAGCGAACCTGGTTCCATGCGGCGTTGTTCGCCACGATACCGATTACCGGCATATTGAAGCGTATGAGTGTGTCATAGTCAAAGCCCGTCAATCCGAAAGCCCCGTCACCGAATAGGACAATAACCTCCGTATCAGGCATGGCCGCTTTGGCGGCAATGGCAAACGGCGTCCCCACACCCAGGGTGCCTAAGGGGCCCGGATCGAGCCAGCGCCCCGGTATGCAGGGGGTGACGACGCTGGCGGACATTGTTACTACATCCCCGCCGTCGGCGATAAAGATTGTGTCTTCCAGCATGAATGCCTTAATCTCGCTGGCGAGGCGCAGGGGATGGATGGGTATGGCATCGGAGTCAAGGTACGGCCTGTCCTTTTCCAGCAAGTTCTCTTCGAGACGGCATAGTTCCTCGATCCAATGTTCGTTATTTCGAGGAGCCGTGAATGCTTCAGTAAGTTGCGTGAGCACTGCCTTCACATCGCCCTGAATGCCGATATGAATATCCCGATTGTGTCCCAGTTCACTGTAGTCTAAATCGACTTGAATTACCTTTGCATCTTTCGCGATGCGGTTGCCGTATGCCAGCCTGAAATCAAAGGGCGTGCCGATGACCATGACCACATCGGCCTTGGAAAGGGCGTGTCTTCGCGAGCGTACCAAAAAAGAGGGACAATCTCCGGAAAGGCAGCCCCTCGCAGCGCCGTTAAGATAGGTAGGGATGCAGGCCTTTTCCACAAATGATGAAAGCTCCTCATCGGCGCGGCAATACCATACCTGCGTGCCCGCGATGATGGCCGGCCGCTCGGCCTTTTCCAACAGCTCTGCCGCCTGTTTGATGAGAGCTGGGTCGCCGTGTTGACGTCCCTGCGAACGTATATAGGAAGGGAAGGTGACTGTATCCAGATCCACGGCGTTATCCAGTACGTCTATGGGGATTTCAACGAACGACGGTCCCGGACGACCGCTATACGCCTCTCTTAAGGCAGTGGCGATTAATTCGGGAATGCGTTCCGTATCGGAAATAGAGATGGAAAGCTTGGTTATGGGTTTCGTGAGCGCAACGTGGTCGAGCTCCTGCAGCCCACCCTTGAGAAGCTGCTTCCGCGGGGCCTGCCCGCCGATGACAAGCATGGGCACCTGGTTCCGGAAGGCATTGGCTATACCGGTTATCGCATCGGTCACGCCGGGACCGGCCGTCACCACAGCCACTCCGGGAATACCCGTAAGCCTGGTCCATGCCTCAGCGGCATGGGCCGCCGTCTGTTCATGCCTCACGTCGATGACCCTGATCCCCTCATCCACAAAGCCATTATAGATATCCATAATGTGGCCGCCGGAAAGGGTAAATATAGTCGTAACACCTATCTGCTTCAGTGTTTTCGCTGCCAGTTGCCCGCCCGTAATTTGTGCCATCGAGTTTTTCCTCCTGCTGTAATGAAAATTTTTCAATGGGATTATAGAAAAATAGATTCCATGTGTCAAACGATTAACATCACGATTAACATCAGACAAGGAGGAGAGAAAATGCAGCAAGCAGAAGCATCCCTCGTGTTGTGACATCGAGACCCAGTACCGGAATCAAAATAAGGCTGCCAAGAAGAGAGCCAACGGATCCACCAAGCAGGTCCGCCGCGTAGAGGGGTGAGATTACACTTCGTTGGTCTTCTATTTCGTAAAGGCTCGCGTATGCAAAAATACCGGCAACAAGAAATCCCGCTGCCATAAGGAGTGCTGAAGTCTGTACCAAACCCGTTGCGGCGCTCATTGTTATGCGAGTTGCTGTAACAACACACAGGAAGCAAAATCCGACGAGGAGCGCAACGGCATACCATCTGATCAATCTTTGCCGATTGGCAAACCTGGCCATCAGCATATCGATGATCATTGCGCCCAGAGCAAGCCCCGCCATGAAGCTCATGAGCAACAGCCCGATATCCTGATAGAGGACTCCGTATTTTACCTGGTAATAGAGAATGAGGATTGTTTCCAGAACCATGCCGAGAAAGCCTGCGATAGCGACCAGCAACACACGGCGGCAGGCCGGCACGAAGCGGGAGAGCAGAAATAAAAGAGGCAGGCTTATCCATAGCAGGAGCGGCAGGGCAGGCCTTGCAGCGGCTTTGTCCAGAATGGAAGAAAAATCGATTAGGGCAATGCCGGGGAAGAACTTTGACAACCAGATCGTGAAGGCATACTGGTAGCAGACTGGTCTGACATCGGTGTTTGCAGGTGCAGCCTCTGTCCGGAGCAGATTTCTGATTTCAAAAAACCTGTCGTTCGTAAAGAGGTATCTGATGTAATTCGGTGAAATCAAGCGCGTTGCAATTTTCCGATCTTGTAGACGCCTGGACATGATTTCCGGCGTCCGAGGCAATGGTTCGCGGGAGGCGGTGACAACATTCGTTTGTCCCGGAAGAAAAAGTATCTCAGGAAAAACAGTCTCCAGGGCGCGATAGATGCTCGCCGTGCGCCGCGTCAACGGCAGTGTCCAGAGGTTTTCAGCCGACCGGAGCCGGAAGGCGAGAATACCTCCGTGATTCAGTTTTGCCGCGCACAGTTCGAAAAATTCCTTTGTATAAAAGCGGTTTGCCTGGCCTGACGTTGGCTCCGGCATGCCGACCAGTATGAGATCGTATTGGCCGCTGTCTCTGAGAAAACGGCGGGGATCGGCAAGGGTAATACGGACATTCGGTTCCCTGAGTGATTTCTGAATGTCAGGGGGAAGATGCTGTGTTACTAGGTCAAGCATGACAGGGTTTAGTTCGACGTAATCGATTCTCTTTGGTTTGTATTTCTGCACCTCTCTGACTATCCCTTCAACGCCTCCGCCTAAGATCAGGACTTGCTCAGGGTTCGCATGCTGGAGGGCCGAGAGATGGGAGAAGTATTCAGCTTCCGTTCCTTCCGTCTCAAATGCCAGGGCGTCATTTTCGAAAACGGATAATTGCCCGGACGATTGGGCCACTGTGATTCTGCCATATGGAGAATCTTTGCTCTCGAGCAAATTCGGATGGTTCCAGGCAACCATTAGATGATCGATGGGAGATGCCTTCCAGAGGAGCAATAGAAGGATACATGCCAAGACTGCTGCCGTCCATCGTAATGGGGATAGCCTCCTTCGTCCTAAAAAGA
Source organism: uncultured Syntrophaceae bacterium (assembly GCA_903893135.1). Taxonomy (GTDB): domain Bacteria; phylum Desulfobacterota; class Syntrophia; order Syntrophales; family UBA2185; genus Fen-1135. The sequence continues at coordinate 5,613 of CAITLA010000046.1, forward strand.
CAAGAGGAGTGATGACTGAGGCAAAGGCACATGCAAAGGCTATGGCAAAGTTCTGTATTCCCCATTTGAGGAAGACGGTTGCAGCCAGACCGCCGACCAAGCCACCAAGACTTTCGATGGCGTAGGCAATGGCTACGGTTCTCTCCTGTGAGACATATATCTTTGCAGTCCACTGGAATAAAATACCCGACAGTATCCCCGCAGGCATGAGTGAAATGACTGCAATCGTAAATTGCTGGAGAAAGGTAAGGTATGCACCCGGTACGCCGCCGAAGAGGAGACGGCTGGCGCGGATGAATACGATATCAAATGGAAGAGCGATTCCGAAGATAATAAAAAGCAGAGCGAGGGCTTTATCTGATGGAAAATGAGTGCGGCGGCCGACAAGCGCCCCTATGGCTGTCCAGAAGAGCCAGATGCCGAGGGCCAAGAGGTAAATCAGCTCGACTCCATAGAAGGAGACGTTTAATTCCCTAAGCAGTACGACCTGTCCCAGAATGGATATAAGTCCGATGGAAAAAAGTGAGATGATCATGGAGATTATTTGAAGTCTGCCTCGCTGAACACCACTGCCTGGAAGGTTGACAATTGCGCGCCCTGTTTCCAGCTTCCCGGCGGGAGCCCCGCTTTTGCACAGAGGTTATCCAGCATTTCTTCACGGTTCCATTTCTGTTCTGTTGCGACCTGGGGAAGGAAGACCGCCGAATGCCCATCTTTAACGAGCACAACACCGTCCCGCCCGACGACGATTTCCGCGGCGCCGGACACCTCTCTCAAGGGTGTCAGCACGGATATTTCAATTTCGATATCACGGAGTTCATCGGCAGTCACCGGCCTGAACCGCCCGTCATTTAAAGCTGCCTGCAGCGCCATGGCGCCCGTGAGTTTCCCGAGCGGTTCATCTCCTATTATCCGGCCAACGCAACCGCGGAGCTCATTTTTTTTCTTGAGAGTTACAAAAACGCCCCGTGGCTGTTGGAGATTCGCACTGAAATCTCTGGCCAGAGGAACCGTATCAGTCGAAAATATTCTGGATATGGTTTCCCTCGCAAAGACAAGCAGGGCTTTTTTGTCTGAGGGATCAAGCGAACCGGAAAGAGGGGCAGGGGCGGGGACATCTCCTTTGCTTGTGTTCTTCTCGTTACCGTTCTTGGTCAGCACAACAGCACCGTAGCCGACAACCTCCGACCGATCACCGATGGAAACATCTCCCGAGTTGGCATAGCTGATAACTACGCCACGGGTGGCGCCCAAAGATTTTGCGGCTGCCATGGCTGCCATGATGGGGGCCTCTCCGCAGGCGCACGTATGGAGTTTGGGCACGCGCCTGTTCATCTGTGATTGAGTGATGGAGTGAAACAGAGCGGGGTCAAGTTTCGTAATCGCCTTGAGAGTTTCTCTGTCTACGGCGATTGCATCCTCCGCTGCCGGATAATGGGAAAGGTCGGAACTGGCGACAATCAATGCGCGTTTGTTCTTCAGCACCTTTGCCAGAGCCTGGCCGAAGCGGCTGCACATGTTTACATCCGGCGAGCCGACGACAACAGGAACGATCTTCGCCTCAGGAAAGACGACCTGGACAAACGGTACTATCACTTCAACGGAGTGTTCACGCGCATGGAGTGATTTATCTAACACACAATCGCCAGGATCTGCCGCCAACAGTTGAGAGACGACTTCTCTTTCTATCGGGGCGATGCCCAGAGGTGTTCTGAATCCACCGCCCGGATAGAGAGAAATTTTTTCAAATCCCGGGTTTGTGTGATTCGTTCCCAAGATGACGATCACGTCATAACGTTTGCCCTTAACCTGCTTGAACGCGTCGGCGCATATCTGGCCTGAATAGATATAGCCCGCATGGGGGACGATAATGGCCACAGTCCCTTTGGCTTTGGCCGGTACCGCGTACTGAAGGAATTTTTCAATGGCGAGCTTCAGTTTGGATGCGGAATCCGGGTAAAACTTTCCCGCCACTGCAGGTTCACGAACGTCAGCGTCCGGCACTTTATTTGCCTGACACGCAACAGCAAAACCAAGACCAATCACGAACAGTATAGTACACCATCTCAGGATTTTCATTTTTCATGACCTCTTTCTATACCCAAACGCCTGCGATTTTCCGGCTGCAGAATTTGCAGCGCCCATTCTTTATATTCATCTCTGTGACAAAAAAACCGCGCCTTTGTATGAGGACTTTCTTGCAGCTTGGGCAATAGGTGTTATCCCCCGGATGACTCGGCACATTCCCCACATAGGGATAGTGAATGCCTCTCTCTATGGCCATGTCACGGGCCCGCTCCAGCGTGGCTACAGGTGTGGGGGGGAGATTGAGCATCTGGTAGGCGGGATGAAAACGCGAGAAGTGCAGGGGTACATGGGGGCCGACTTCTCCCAAGACCCAGTCTATCAGCTCCAGGAGCATCTTGTCGGAATCGTTTAAAGTGGGGACCACGAGGTTAACGATTTCGAGATGGGCGCGGCTCTTGGCTATCTGTTTGATGCCCGCAAGCACAGGTTTCAGTTCCGCGCCGCACACGTTGCGATAAAAATCTTCGCTGTAACCCTTCAGGTCTATCTTGATGGCGTCGAGAACCTTGCACATTTCCGCAAGAGGCGCCTCATTTACGAAGCCGCAGCTTATCAATACGGAACGGAGGCCTTGTTTCTTTGCATCCCGTGCGATGTCTATCATGTATTCGGCAAAGACCGTTGGCTCATTATACGTAAATGCTATGACGCGAGCCTTGCTGGTGGATGCAGATCTGGCGATCTTCTCCGGCGGCGTATAGGGAACCTGATAATCCTCCGGACGGGCCTGCGAAATTTCCCAGTTTTGACAGCACTTGCACTGAAGCGGGCAGCCGGCGGTA
>CAITLA010000047.1 GCA_903893135.1 uncultured Syntrophaceae bacterium
GGATTCAGAGATATGGCCTTCTTATAATTCTCCATTTCTTCCTTCCACTGCCCCTTGCCGCCATATGCAAGGCCCAGGTTTGCATAGGCCGAGGCATTCCGCAGCTGTTTTGCAACAATTTCCTTATACAATCTTATAGATTCATCATAGTTTCCAGCCCTAAGGTAGGCGCCCGCTAATGCAATCTTTATGTTTTCAGCTTCTCCTGCCTTTGTCAATATAAGCTTGTATTGCTCAACAGCCTCTCTTAAATCATTGGCCTTTTCATATGCCTCGCCGAGCCTGAACCGTACCAGCGTATCATCGGGGCTCAACTGCAGCGACTCCTTGTAGTTAAGAATGGCCTTCCCCCATGCTCCTTTATTGCCGTAAGCATATCCAACATTCGCAAAGGCAGACGCATCGCGTGGATTTATTCTAAGGAGATTCATGCCCGTCTTGATTGCGTTATCATAGTCCCTGGTTTTAATATAACACTTCAAGAGTCCTGCCAGAGCGTTAACATCATCGGGTTTCAGTGCGAGAATGTCATTATACTGAGCAATTGCCTTGTCTGCAATACCCGCCTGCTCGTAAATCGCCGCCAGCATCTTGCGAACGCCAACGTCATTCTTATTCATCTCTATGGCCCGTTTCAGATACTCAATCTGGGCTTGCTGATTCTCCGAATTCTTTGCATATCTCAACCAGTCCTGCGGCAGAATAGCAACTTTCAAGGGCACGGATGCAATTACCTCCCCGTTATATTTCACCGCTATACTGCCTGCATCGACTGCTGCATCACGCGCGCTCTTACCGCGGGTCATGACAACTTTGTCGACCAAATCGATGCCTCGAAGCATTACCCTGAAGTGATCCGCTCCACCGAGCCCATCTACTTGCACTGTCACCCCGCGACCGGAAAAAACGTCCGTGGCAATTTCTTTCACAACAAATTCATCCCGGTAAGAAATATCGAACACATCACCCTTCTTCAACCTGTAGTCTTTCCCGTTTTTTTCCACCTCCAGATAATAAAACTCTGGTTTGTGTCCAAAAAAGACAAATGAAAAAGTGTTTTTTAATCTCACAAGACTTACGGGATACTTATACATTCTCTCAGGAAATGCATAGTTAGCGATTATCCAGACGAGAACGAGCATGGCCGCCGAGAAGCCTGCGATAAGCAAGCCTTTGCCTGGCCCCTTAAGGCTTTCCCACTTTCTTCTAATGAAGTTAGACTCCATTATTCGCCCTTTAACTTTCTTTCTTAACCTCTCGGATGGTATTTCTTATGGATGTGCTTCAGTCTCTCGCGAGTAATATGCGTGTAGATCTGCGTCGTTGCTATGTCTGCATGCCCGAGCATGATCTGAATAGAGCGGAGATCCGCCCCCCCTTCCAGCAGATGGGATGCAAAAGAGTGCCTGAAAGTATGGGGATGGACATTCTTGTTGAGACCCGCTGCGAGTACATACCGTCTCACGATTTTCCAGAAACCCTGACGTGTCAGCCCTTCACCCGATCTATTAAGAAAGAGGATGTTAGTTCTCTGTTCCCTCATGAACTTCGGTCTTCCGTGATTCACATATTCACAAAGACAGTTATAAGCGGATCTTCCGATCGGTACAATGCGCTCTTTGCCGCCCTTGCCCATAACGACAAGATATCCCACCTGCCAGTTAATGCTGTTCATGGTCAATGTAATTATTTCCGAGACGCGAATCCCCGTTGCGTACATGAGTTCCATCATGGCTGTGTCCCTTATGGCCGCGGGATTCTTTGCACCCGGTTGAGCAAGAAGCAGATTCATTTCCTCCTTGCTCAGCGTATCAGGGAGTCGCGCCCAAATCTTCGCCAGTCCGATATTTGCCACAGGGTTTGCATCAATTTTTTTCTCCCTGAGGAGAAACTTAAAGAATCCTCTGACAGCCGCCAGTCCTCTGTTCACAGACCTCACATTTAGTCCATCTTTCTTGACCTGTTCTAAATATGAAATGATTTCATCAGGCGTGACATCTGCAACTTTTTCCCTGCCTCGGCTTTGCACAAGGTTGACGAATCGATTCAAATCGTGGCTGTAGGCCTCTATAGTGAGGCGGGAAACCCCTTTTTCAACAGCAAGAAAATTTAAATACTCATCAATCAAATCATTCACGGAAAGGCCTTTCCTCAATTTGCAAAAGAGGTCGTGACCGTCAAATAATCAACCTCTCTCCGTTTAAACGCGGCAGATATAGTTGTTCCCGCATGCTAGCTGCACATCACGAAATACGGACAATTAATATGCAGAGCCGTGTTACTCACCTCTCGGACTCTCATCTTATTTTTAACGTAAATGATAGAAGGAAGCAAAGATTTTTTGCCTGTCATGTTAATGATAAAATATGAGGTTCAAGGATAATAGGAAATAAATGGAAAGGCGGAACTTCATTTTGGCAGATTATCCAGTATCGCTTTCATCTTCTCCATGTCATATGAAACATCGATTGTCCGGCAGAATTCATTCTCTTTGAATTTTGAAATGACGGCATCATCTGCATAGCCGCATGAAATAATAGCATTGACATGAGGATCTATGGCGAACAGTTCCTGCAAGGCCTCCTCGCCACCCATCCCGTCTGGTATATTCAGATCCAGTACGACTGCATAAAACGGATGACCCTTTTCTATGGCTGTCTTATAGAGATCAACGGCTTCGCTGCCATTCTTCGCATACTCAACATCATATCCAAGATAGTTAAGGACAATGCCTGTTGCATTGCGCACCGTCTCCTCATCATCCATGACCAGTATCTTACCC
>CAITLA010000048.1 GCA_903893135.1 uncultured Syntrophaceae bacterium
TCCTGAATCAATGCCTGCTTTGTCTTGGATTGATCTTTCATAGGTTTGCCCCGGTGTTGAGATGATCTGTGCGGCTGGAAAGGTAACGAGAGATGAAATAGGCGTGGTTGAGAGTCCTCGGTCAAAGCTGCATAAATAATAAATGCTAAACGGGGTTTTTTGTCAAGTGGAATTATTACCTAAACGCAGATTACCATCTGCAATCTTGAATATTTCAGCAAGGGAAGCGATTGAGGAGTTCAGGAAGTTACAAACACCTTCTGTCATCCGAAAAACAGCCTTCCATAAATTGCAGGTTTCAACCTGACATCGAGGCCGATTATTTTGTGATAGCCGTCAAAAAAAGTAAAAAAAGCATTCGAGGAAGTAATATATCTAAAATATTTAAAAATCCCGCCATTTGAGAAGTAATATATATTCAAGGAAGGGCAAATATTATCCGCAAATAACACCCTCCCAGTCCGAGAAAGTTCCGTTCCCGTTGACCGGCTTGAATTTAAAACCATTTTCGAATTCACACAGAAATAGGAAGATTAATATGCAAGCTTAACTGGCGCAATACAATATATTAAGCGCAATCATATTAATTTTTGCGCTGATTTATCTACCCGCCATTGTTCATAATGTTTCTACGGTTGTATGATCATTTGCTGGTGCATTCGACGGCGTCTTTAGCGGATTCCATAGCGGGAACCATAATTCTCAGACCTATGATCTCGCCAGGCTCTGTATTTTAAGGCTTATAATGAGATGGAGACGTTAATAAATTGTCACGGAATGGGCTTGTAATTGTATGGCAAATAAAAACCGAATAGATAAAGAAATACAGAAGGTGCAAGGGCTTCACAATCCCATGATGGAGGATCAGCTTGGCCGGGTACTACGTCCAGAAGATATGGCTCGTTATATTGGACTTGACGTAAAAACGGTCAGAGCGTATTATGCATTCTTAGGTGGAGTACGCTTGGGACGCCGTATACTGTTCTTTGAAAAGGAGGTTATCAATGCCATACAAAAAAGGTCAAAATTGGGTGGCCCAAGTGAGAATCAACGAGAAGCGGAAGGAGAAGATCTTTCCGAGCAGGAAGGAAGCCATAGCATGGGAAAGCAAGGCCCGATCAAATCCAGAAGAGATATGGCCAGAGAAGATAAACACGGTATCCTTGTTTGACTGGTCTCAGGCTTATCTGAACTATGCCAATGCTCAGTTTGCTTATGTAACCTACGCTGAGAAGAGGACCATGTTCAAAAGGCTCCTCAAAGAAATAGACCCGGCTCTTCCAGTTTCTGAACTGACACCTGGTTATATTCAGGTCTATATAACAAAGCAGAAGATTGAGCGGTCAGGTTATGCAGCAAACAAGGATAGGAAGAATTTGGTCGCTGCGTGGAACTGGGGCATGGAATACATGAACCCTAAACTACCCGGACCCAATAACCCTTGCCAAGTTAAAAAAATGCCTGAGGTCAGAAGCCCCCGGTATATGCCCCCGGAAGAAGATTTTTGGAAGGTATATAAGTTGGCAAGCGGTCAGGATAGAGTCATGCTTCTAGCTTTTCTTCATCTGGCAGCAAGAAGAGGTGAGATTTTCAGACTGACATGGGAAGATGTCGACTTCAATGCCGACCAAGTGCGGTTATGGACACGGAAACGGCATGGCGGTGACCTCGAATTTGATTGGTTGCCAATGACAAAAATGTTAAAAAAAGCGCTTCTGTGGTGGCAAAAAACCAGACCGATTAAAGATGCTGAACACGTTTTTCTATGCCTTGAAAAGAAAAACTTCTGCATGGAAAGCTATGGCAAGCCTTTTAAGTACAGGCAACATTTTATGGTCAATTTATGTGAACGGGCTAAAGTAAAGCCTTTTGGCTTTCACTCAATCCGTCACCTGACTGCATCAACCCTGTACAAACTGGGTTATATGGTTGCAGCTATTCAGTCTGTCTTGAGACACGAGAGTGCAACTACCACGGCAAAATACATCAAGTCATTGGGACTTGAAGGCGCACGTTCAGCATTGGAAGCTTTATCGCAACAAAAAGGTAGGGTTTTGATTTTCAAACCACGGGAGAAAAATGAGGGAGAAAATCTTTCACAAAAAGAAAAAGCCGTCTCAGGAGCCGTCAACTCCTGAAGGGGCAAATCAAAAATGATTCGGTAATTTGTAACTAATTAAAATGACATAATATTTCTTGGCGTCCCCACCGGGATTCGAACCCGGGTTACCGGCGTGAAAGGCCGGTGTCCTAGGCCTCTAGACGATGGGGACGTACGGTGCAGAAGAAATTGTTTAAGAATCGTGCCTTCTATCCTATTGTTGACGAAAAAGTCAAGCAACAAATAAGGGATAAAAATAAGATTGCCGCGTCGTATTGCTCCTCGCAATGACGAACAATGAGAAAGCAGACCTAAAGGTCTGTACTACGTTATCTAAAATCCCCTGAGGCCCCCTTTACAAAAGGGGGCAGTGAATGTAGTCTTACTCAAAAATAACCGGTTCCTTGAGAATTGATTCTCTCGCCTTGGCTGCAAGCGCCGCCACCTGGGGATGCGTCTCTTTCAGATTCCTAAGCTGCCACAGGTTATCCGCTGTCCGGAGGACAAGCATTGCCATGTCCCCATCAGAAATCCCGGCAGTTTCGATAATTTCGTCCCAGTCAACTCCTCTTGCCCAATCGTAAATAACTGAAGATGTCCATAGATAGAGCGGAGATACACGAAATCCCGCGGCTTTCATGCGTTCCGCAAGCGGCTGCAAAGTATTAACTATCCGGCTGTAGCACCGCGTCAGTTTCCGCGGCATTGTCTTGCTCGTCATTCTTATATTATCGTCCCCGTCATAAACAAAAGGGGCGAGCGCCGCCGCGAGAAGATTTTCATCATCCGTCGGAAATACATTCCGCTTCAGAGATTCGGCGATGAGAATGGGCTGGTCCAGCCTCAACTTGGATGCCCATAAGCCGTTTTCCGTGAGCCTGTCATTCTCATCTACGAAGCTTTCCGCCTTAAGAAAGTTCAGATGCCTCTGGAAGTCTTCCCACAGGCCTAAGCCATGGTCCGGCGCTCTCCCTCCTTTCATCATGCGCGTATGCTGATACATGGCAAAAGAGTTTTCAAAGATGTTCCTGATATCTTCCGGGGTTTGGGAGAGAAGGAGATTCAAGACCATGGAAAAATCGTTCTTTATCTGGCTCAAAATATCTTCCGGCCTTTTGAAGAGAAGGCGCCGGATATGCTCTAAATCCATGAATCTTCCGGGAACTATTAGCAGGAAGCCGATCTTGTCCTGCCCCCGTCTTCCGGCCCTTCCCGTCATCTGGTGGAATTCGGTGCCCTTCAAAGGGTTGAATTCGCGGCCGTTGAAGAGATCTGAATTAAAAAGCACGATTGTCCTTGCGGGGAAATTAACACCAGCCGCTACAGTGGAGGTGGCGAAAATGGCCTGGAGATTTCCGCTTTTCATCATCGTCTCTACAAGGAATTTCCAGGAGGGGAGTTGTCCCGCATGATGGGAAGCGACCCTTGACGCCATAAGATAGTGGAGCTGCTTATGCATTTTCAGATAGGGGAAACGTGAGAGAGTCTCTTCCAGGGTATAATGGAAGGAATCATCTTTGTCATCGTCCGGGAGTCTTCCGCAGGACTTCAAGGCCGCATCGCACTCCGATCTGGATTTAAGGAAAAAGATGGCCGGCAGGAGTTGGTATTTCCCCAGTGCCCTGATGATTTCACCGAATGGGGGAGATTGCCCCCGATGCGGCATTCTCTTTTGCTTATCTTTGAAAAATTCGTTGACCTTGCCGTAAAGTCTTTTCTTTTCCAGGTAGGGCATGACTCGCCCGGAGGGGTGGAAAAAAAGTGGATAGAGAGGAACCGGTCTTTTTTCTTCTCTCACAACGACACATTCCTTCCCTCTTATCGTGGAGAGCCATTGGGCGATCTCATCGCCGTTGCCTATCGTAGCGGAGAGAAGAAGAAGGTTTATCCTGGCAGGGAGGTAAATCATAACCTCCTCCCAAACAACGCCCCGGTCTTCATCTCCGAGAAAATGGGCCTCGTCCAGAATGACGAGATCACAGTTTAAGTCTTCCCCGCTGTGCATTACATCATAGAGCTGGTTTCTTAAGATTTCCGTAGTCCCGACCATTATCGGGGCAGCAGTGTTTTCTTTGGTGTCACCCGTCAGGATGCCGACGTTTTGGCTCTCGAACTGAAGTCCGAATTCCACCCATTTGGCATTGGTCAGCGCCTTCAGGGGAGAAGCGTACCAGCATCTTCCGCCTCCGCTGAAGACAGACAGAATCGCCTGTTCTGCGACCCAGGTCTTCCCCGAACCGGTCGGCGCAATTACAAGGCAGTCGGTCCTTCTGACTGCTTCCAGCGCGCGGAGCTGAAAAAGGTCCGGGGCAAACGGAGTGGAGACGGGCCTTCCGATTTTTGCAAATATGCCTTTCAGCACTGGCTCGGCATCCGCCTGCAATCTTGCATGTTCACGAGGTTTAGTCTTTCTGCGATACTTATTTTTTTTGTCAAACCGTTTCGGGTGACGATGCAGCATAGAGATTAATCACTTTCTCCATTCAGGACTCTGCCTTTTTTTGTATCATGAATAACCTGTGTGGTAAAGGACAGCTTGATTTACCGGGAGGATGCTCTGCAAGCCCCGCCTTGCAGGCGCGTAGCTTCTAATTCGAAAGTGATTGTTCGATACAGGAATTCATGGTAACTTTAAAGCGCTGTGAAGAATAACGGGTTTTGCGACCCATTTGGGGATGTCCGAAACATGGCAGGACGTGCATTTGAACAAAGAGGCATATCCATCATCGAAGATGTAGGCAGAATCATCAGCGGTTCAAGCGGCCCGGCGGATTCACTTCGCGAAATTGTCAGACTTATTGCCGACAAATTCGGTGTCGATGTATGTTCCATCTATATATTTGACGTGGCTAAGAATCGCCTGTCTTTGGCGGCAACTGTCGGTTTGAGCGAGGACATGGTTGGTAAGATATATATGAGCCTCGATGAGGGCCTGACGGGCCTTGTCCTCGAGGAAATGAAACCTCTTTTTGTGAAAAATCCTGCGCGCCATCCAAGATACAAGTATTTCGCAGGGAGCGGCGAAGAAAAATATCATAGTTTTTTGGGTCTTCCGCTCGTTTACCACGGCGAGGCCCTAGGAGTCCTGGTCATTCAAACTGTGGATGAATCAGCCATAGACGAATCCGATGTTGCCATATTTTCCATGGTTGCGTCTCAGATAGCGGGGGTGGCGGCTTATGCCAATCTCTTAAGAGATATGAAAGAAAAGGCCGGGCATGCGGATGAGACGGCGGCTGCGGTTTCAGGCGCGGAGCAGGGAAAGATAAACCGCATTGTGAAAAAGGATTTATTAAGAGGTGTGCCTGTATCCGCCGGATTCGGAGAAGGACATGCCCACTACCTCCGGGAGTCAATCGGATTTTCCGATGTATATTTTCATGAAGCCGATGATGTGGATCATGAAATCAGCAGGCTCGAAAATGCCCTCAAACGTTCCGAGGCCCAGGTAGAGCGCTTATGCACTGATGTAAGATCTGAAGTTTCCCCGGGGGATGAAGACATTTTGCGCACATATCTCAAGTATCTCCATGACCGCGGCCTGAAAAACAAAATCATTGCCCATATCAGGCAGAAGTACGCAGCCGAGTATGCGCTGAAGGAAGTAATCCTGGACTACGTGAGGCTGTTTTCCAAGATGGATGACCCCTATCTTCGGGAAAGAGGGTTTGATATTGAAAATGTGGGGAAAAGGATATTAAAAAATCTTCTTGGCTTTGAAGATGAGGACCCCAAGAGATTTGCGGGAAAGACAATCGTCATTGCAGGCAGCATATCTCCTGGTGAATTGATCCATCTCAGGCATGAGAACCTGAAAGGCATCATCGTGTCTAAAGGCGGTGAGGCATCCCACGTATCAATTCTTGCAAGGTCATTCGAGATACCCATGGTCATTGTTTCCAGGGTGCTCCTCAGGGAAATACAGGAGAATGACTTGTTGATTATGGACGGCAGGTCAGGCGTCATCTATCACAAACCGTCGGAACTTATCGTACGGGAATATCAGCGGCTCGAAGATGAAAAGGCAAGGCAGTATGGAAGGCTTGAAGCCATAAGGTCCTTAAAAGCTCAAACACCGGATGGTTTTGAAGTCAGGCTCGGCGCTAACATCAGTCTTCTTTCCGACTTTGAACTTGTGGAAAAATACGGCGCCGACCATATCGGTCTTTATAGAACTGAATTTCCCTTTCTTGTGAGGGAACGCTTTCCCTCGGAAGATGAACAGGTGAACCTTTACCGGCGCGTGCTTACGGCAGCCAAGGGGAAAGAGGTTACCATGCGCACCCTCGATGTGGGAGGAGATAAATTCCTGTCCTATCTGGACTATCCCAGAGAGGATAACCCCTATTTAGGCTGGAGGTCCATCCGGGTGTCCCTTGAGCTCAGGGATGTTTTCAGGGAACAGATACGCGCTGTCTTGCGGGCATCAGCATTTGGTCATGCAAAAATCCTGTTTCCCATGATTTCTTCAGTGAGAGAAATAAAAGATGCTTTATCAATTTTAAACGAGGAAAAGTCACGCTTGCGTGAAAAAGGCATCCCCTTTGATGACAGGATCAAAGTGGGTCTCCTCCTTGAAGTGCCGGCAGCCGTCGTTATCCTGGAAAAGCTGCTGCGTTATGTGGATTTCGTCAGCGTCGGGACCAATGATCTCACCCAGTTTATCCTTGCCGTGGACAGAAATAATCAAAAAGTTGCGTCCATATATAACCCTCTCCATCCCGCCGTGATTTCCACCATCCTGGACATTGCTTCTGTCTGCAGGAAGAATGCTAAGCCTATGGTCATTTGCGGTGAAGCGGCGGCAAATCCTAAATGCGCTTACCTTTACCTGGCGATGGGTATCGATCAGCTAAGCATGAATTCACCATCGGTGCCGATTATCAAGCATCTCATCAGACATGTGAAATTTGCGGATGCGAAAGAGGTCTTGGTGGCCGCATTGTCTATGGAGGACACTGATGAGATAGAGGCGCTGGTGGATGAGCGTGTTGTTCTGGTATTAAATGACTTAAGTGACGATGCTCCTGCAAAAAGCCGCAACACAGATTCCCGCCCGCCCTCTACTGCTTTGAAGCTTCCTTTTCGCAGGTCATGAAGTTTGACAGGCAAGTGGATACAGTGGAGACCAGTTCTTCAAGCAGTCCCGTGTCCATACCCGGCTGGTAGCGCAGATTGGAATAGTCTCCGAGATTTATACTGCCCATAATCTCGCTGTTGATGACTATGGGGGCGATGGCGAGGGACTTGATGAAGAATTTCTTCTTACGTGGGAGAAGCTTATAAAAGGGCTTGAGATCGTTGTTGAAGAGTACAGGCTTTGCGCTGTCTGCGATGATACTTAAGAATGTGAGACGGTCTATTATGTTCAGGCGTTCTTTGATGATGTGCGATGCTCTCATCAACTGAATCAAGCCTGCAAAACCGGTTTCAGTGGCAACCGAGATCCACACGAAAGGAATGTCGAATTCTTCTTCAATCTGTACGAGAAGCTTTTCAAAGAGGTCTTTGGCATTGAGGAAGGAAGGGAGGGTTTTCTCGATCTTGCTTATTTTTTTTGCGATTTCCTCGTTTTTCTTCAAGATGTCAACATTTTCATCCATGCATTTTTTCTCCTTCCTCACAGGTTGAATTCGGCGACGACAACTGTATGATCCGATGGTTTTTCCGCAAGCCTCGTATCCAGGTCAATTCTGCAGCCAGTTGATTTTCCAGCCAGGGGCGGAGTTGCTAAGATGTGGTCTACCCGCCAGCCCAGGCCCCGCTCGACGGATTTAGGCGCCCGGTAATCGAAAAACGTATAATGACTCCCTTCACCGGGGTGGAATTTTCTGAAAAGATCGAGAAATCCCCATGACTTCACAAGATCAAAAGCCTCCCGCACCTCCGGTGTGAAACAGACATGGCCCATGAGCCTCTTGGGATCATGCACGTCTATGGCTTCCGGCGCTACGTTGAGGTCTCCACACCAGATCAAGGGCTGATCGGATGAATACGATTTTTTGAGAAATGCCCTGAGCCGCTTGAACCATTTGAGTTTGTATGCGAAGTGTTCACTTTCCCGCTCGCGCCCCTGGGGAACATACGTGTTTAACACGGATATGCCGGAAAACACACCTCGGATCAGGCGGTCGGAATCGGGCGTGTCGCCGTCATCAAGACCGAAACGGACTCCCTCCGGTTTCTCCAGAGACGCCACGGCCACGCCGTTATAGCGTTTATCTCCTCTAAAGATTACATGGTAGCCGGAGTCTTCAAACTCGTGGGCGGGGAAATTCTTGTCTTCAACCTTGGTTTCCTGCATGCAAAAGACATCCGGGCGATTTGCTTTAAGCCACGGTATAACAATGTGGAGGCGGGATCGGACGGAATTCACGTTGTAGGTCGCTATTCTGAAGATTCTCATGGCATCTATAAAAATAAGTTACTGCTCAAACAACTATAAGAAAAACGGTTCTGACTGTCAATATGAAACGGACCGGCCGCATCTGTCTTGCCGCGGCCTTTTACTTGCTGGCCTTGTGATAACCGGCCTTGATGGCTTCATCTTCTGAGTCAAATGTGACGCGGTGATACTCCAGAACTTTGTCATAGTATTTCATTCCCGGAAGATGATAGCGCTTGCTGTCCCGATTCCCTATTACCTTGACCCTGTTTTCATCTGTAGTATGTGCGGCTGCCTCGGAGGTTACGACTTCCACCTTGCTCCATGTCTTTCTTGGATTCAGCGCATAGGCTTTGCTCTTATCTTTTATGGCTTGTTTGCGGTTTCCCATTTTATGATAGGCAATTCCGCGATGGTAATAAGCAACGGCCAACTTGGGGTTCAGTTCAATGGCCTTGGTGCAGTCTTCAATTTCCTGCTCATAGTTGCTCAACTCCCCGTAGGCAACGCCACGATTATTGAAGGCCACAGCGTCTTTAGGATTTAGCTGCAGGGCCTTGCTGCTGTCCTCAATCTGCTGTTTGTAGTTTCCTGTCTGGCCATAGGCAGCGCCTCTGTTATTGTATGCGACTGCATCCTTGGGATTCAGCTCTATCGCCTTATTGAAGGCTTCTATCGCTTCGTTATACTTTCCCTCCATGACGAGCGCCACACCCTTTTCTACCCAGCTTGAAGTCTTAACGTCTGCGACCGAGGACGTCGCGTAAATAAGACAGACACTGCAAATGATGTATAAAGCTTTCCTCTTCATGGAATCCCTCCCCAAACTCAGTTGCTTTCTGCAAATATGCAGCACAGCCTATTTTATTGCTGCTCGCACATTCGAACTCTTAATTCCATAAGAATATGACGCGGATGATGCAGCGCATGTCACGCATGGTCAATGTCCCGCCATTGCTTTCCTGTATTCGTTGATGAGGTACTGTTTGTCGATTCCGTGGTCAATAAAGTCCCACGGTAAAATTTCATCTATGTCTTTACGGCGATACACGTAGAAATCCGCATTAACATTGACTTCCTTGAAAGCCTTTGGCCAGTTGCCTTTGTTTGTATGAGCTGAAAGAAGGATGCCGCTGACTCTTCTGTCTCCAAGGGAGAGCAGAGCCTGTATGTAGTTCCATTTCGGGAGATCGTGGATGACCTTTACAGACGGCTCCTTGCGCAAGGCGTTCTCAATCCTCCTCATTCTTTTTCTTACGGCATTGATATCTTCGAGGGGCAGCCACTGAAAGGGCGTAGCGGGCTTCGGGATGAACTGATTGATGCTGAGGGTAATGCGTTTGAACCTTTTTCTTCCTGCCGAAATTTTCATGACGCGATGCGTTATCTTCTTGATCATATCCATGATGGCATCGATGTCTGCCTCTGTCTCCGTCGGCAGGCCTACCATGAAATAAAGCCTCACATTGGCGATACCATGATCGATGAGCAATTCGACCGCCTGGAAAATATCTTCTTCCGTTATGCCTTTGTGGATCACGTCTCTCAAACGTTGACTGCCCGCCTCCGGCGCCAGGGAGACTGTTTCGACACGCGATTTCTGGAGCAGGGAGACCAATTCGGTGTCAAGACGATCCAGCCTGAAAGAGCCGAGAGCGACTTCTCCGTTATTGTCCATGATGCATCGACACAGCGATGGCAGGTCAGGATGATCGGAAACCGCCGTGCCGAGGAGACCGATCTTTTTTCCCCCCTCCATTCCGCGGATAAAGGACGGTTCAAGCGTCTCCAGGCTCCTGAATCTCGCGGGCCTGTATAAGAATCCTGCCGCGCAGAAGCGACATCCGCGCCGGCAGCCGCGGCTTACTTCAGTTAAAAATAGTTCCTTGAATTCGTGAGAGGGGGCGCTTATGCATTGCTCGGTCGTGAAAGTGTTTATGTCTGAAATATGTCTTGTCTTTATCTTTGCAGGCAGTGAGGCATCTACAGGCCGGATATCTTCTATGAGATGGTCTGCGTTGTAATATACGCTGTAATATTTTGGAACATAGGCCCCCGTGACTTCTTTCTGTACGCGAAAGAGGAGATCGTTCCGGTTGAGACCGAGGCGGCAGGAACTTTCAATGACATGGAGAAATTCAGGCAGCAGCTCTTCCGCCTCTCCCAAAAGAAATAGGTCGAAAAAATCCGCCAGCGGTTCCGGATTCAGGGTTACCGAGACGCCGCCGCCAATAATTAAAGGCTCCGTTTCTCTTCTTTCTCCGGCGGAGAGAGTAATTCCTCCCATGCTCAGCATTTTCAGAATACCGGGGTAATCATTTTCAAAGGGGATCGAAAAGGCGATGATGTCGAATTCAGTGAGGGGCTTCTGCGACTCCAGGCTGAAGAGGGGGATTGATGAAGAAACGAATGCTGTTTCGTCCTCAGGGTCAGGAAGAAAGGCTCTTTCGCAGAGAAATGATGTTTGACTATTTATTAACGAATAGACGGTTTGGAAGCCAAGGTTGAGCATTCCCGTCCTATAGTAATTCGGGTAGGCAAGGCAAACTTTGAGGAGTTCTCCCCAGATCTTCTTCTGATATCCCTCTTCATCGGCTAAGACATCATTATATTTTTTTTTGAGTTTCCAGGACATAAAATTCAAAATCCTAATTTCTAAATCCTAAACAAATTCGAATATCGAAATTCTAAACGGTTTGGTCATTCGGATTTTGACATTGTTTAGATTTTCGGATTTAGAATTTCGTATTTGCTCTTCACCTGGTGGCAGAGCGAACTAAATTCTTTAGGATTTTGCATTTACAGCTTGAATTTGTCTCCTCTAATCTGCCTGTCTTCTCAGAAATGTAGGTATCTCAAGGTCGAGATGGTCTACATCATCTACCATTCCCATCTTGACTACATTGACATTATCAATGGGCTTTTCATGCCTTAGATAGGCGGGCATAGAGAGGTCCTCTCTCTTGTGGGAGCCCATACGTGAAACATTTTTTATGACTTGATTGTGTTTTTGCGGCTCGTTAAAACCGGTCGCTATGACGGTGATGCGTATTTCATCTCCCATGTCTTCATCTACGACAGTTCCGAAGATGATATGCGCATCCTCATGGGCTTCCGACTGGATCAGAGAGGATGCCTCATTGATTTCAAAAAGGGTCATATCAGGGCCGCCCGTGATATTCAGAAGGATACCATGTGCACCCTGGATGGTATTGTCTTCGAGCAGCGGAGAGGATATTGCCTTCTGTGCAGCTTCCACGGCTCTGCAATCACCTCTTGCGATTCCAGTTCCCATCAGCGCCATCCCCATCTCAGACATTATACTTCTGACGTCGGCGAAGTCGAGGTTGATGAGACCAGGCACCATTATCAAATCGGAAATTCCCTTTACGGCATGATAAAGGATATCGTCTGCCTTCTTGAACGCCTCCAGAAGTGAAAGGGTTTTCCCTCCCAGACTGAGGAGCCTCTGATTGGGCACGACTATGAGGGTGTCCACGATCTTTCTCAGTTCTTCTATGCCTTCTTCTGCCTGCTGATTCCTTTTCTTTCCTTCGAAGAGGAATGGTTTTGTAACGACGGCAACGGTCAGAATCTGCATTTCTTTGGAAATCTCCGCAACTATTGGTGCGCCACCGGTGCCCGTACCGCCACCGAGGCCGGCGGTGATGAAGACCATGTCTGCCCCTTCGACGGAGTTCCTCAGTAGATCTTTTGTTTCAATGGCTGATCTTCTTCCCACGTCAGGATTTGAACCAGCTCCGAGTCCCTTAGTTACCTCAGCGCCGATCTGAATCTTGATGGGGGAACTGGATGCTCCCAGGGCCTGGGCATCTGTGTTTGCCGCGATGAAATCGACGCCTTTTAAGTTGTACGAAATCATCGTATTGACGGCATTGCCTCCTGCTCCACCTATGCCGATTACCTTGATCTTCGCTGAGCTCATGTTATTTGGCTCCATCAATTGAAACATAATCCTCCCTCCCCTCTAAAAAAATTCTAGAAACCATTTCTTCATATTACTCATTGTTTTGCTGAATATGTTTTTTTCAAACCTTCTCAGGGCATCTTTCGATAAGGTTTTACTTCCATAAATAACGAGTCCCACGCCTGTTGCATACATGGGGGAGTTTACCACATCTATCAGCCCTCCCACGCCAATCGGGCAGCCGCGTCTGACGGGCATATTAAAGACCTGCTCGGCCAACTGCGTGATGCCGTCCATGATGGCCGTGCCCCCCGTTAAAACAACGCCGGCGGCAAGTATGTCTTCATACCCTGATTTGATAATTTCCTTGTAAGCGAGATTCAGGATTTCTTCTGTTCTCGGTTCGATGATCCTGCCGAGAATCTGACGGGTAACTTCTCTTGGCTCTCGGCCACCCACACTGGGAACCTCTATGACTTCATCTTTTGGGATGATGGGTGTGAAGGAACACCCGTACTTCAGTTTGATTTTTTCCGCTTCCGTGAGGGGCGTTCTCAAGCCGGTTGCTATATCACTGGTAATGTAATTGCCCCCAACGGGCAATACAGCCGTATGTTTTATACTGCCCTCAGAAAAAACGGCGATATCCGTAGTGCCACCACCGATATCCAGGAGGACCACCCCTAAGTCCTTTTCATCAGGACTGAGAACCGCTTCACTTGACGCCAGCTGTTCGAGGACAATATCGTCTATCTCCAATCCCACGCGGTTAACCGATTTCACTATGTTCTGCACGGATGTAACGGAACCTGTCACGATGTGAACCTTCGCCTCGAGGCGGACGCCGGACATGCCGATGGGGTCCCTGATGCCGTTCTGGTCGTCAACTACAAAGTTTTGGGGCAGGGTGTGCAAAATCTCTCTGTCTAACGGAATGGCAATGGCTTTTGATGCCTCAATTGCCCTCTGTACGTCGTCCTCGTCAACCTCGCGGCCTTTAACGGCCACAATGCCGATACTGTTCTGTCCTTTTATGTGTCCGCCGGCAATGCCCACATGAACAGAGCTTATTTCGCAGCCGGACATGTGCTCAGCCTCTTCAACAGCCTTTCTGATGGCATCCACGGTACTCTCAATATTAACGACTACGCCTTTCCTCATACCCTCTGAGGGATGAGAGCCTATGCCTATGATGTCGATACCGGTATCGGTGATTTCAGCCACTATGGCGCAGGTCTTAGTGGTGCCCAAATCCAGGCCAACAATTACATGTCCCTTCTTGACCATGCTTGATCTGCCTTTCCTCATCTTTACTGGACCCTAACTGCTAATAAGTTAATTATAAATTCCTCCTGTTGCCGACGGCCGGCAACTGCTGTCTCTCACGTCCGCAATCCCTTCTTTGACCCTATCGGCACAATGGGGCTTAATACATTTTTTTTCTGAACGGCGATTTTAGCCGGATCGTTGAGATCGATGAGCAGAAAGCCTAATTTCATGTTTCTCCTTTCCAGGTCAGCCATAACGGCGTTCAGTCGCTTTAATTTATTTTCATAACTGTCAAAACCAAGCCTGATACATAAACCGCTGTCAGTGAAAAGAGAGAGTCCGAACACTTCGTGACCATGAATTTCCGCAATATTTTTTATTGTGGGGAACTCTTTCGATGCCGACAGGTATCTCAAGAGTTCGAGGGATTTTGTGAAAAGCGCAGAATCGCTATTATCAGGATAGTATCCGTTAAGCACCGGAATATCGACCTCGTCGTTTTTTTCAAGTTTCTTAAAAGCCACGCCATCAAGATCCAATAGATTAAACCCGTTATCGCGTTTGACCAATGCGACTGCCGTTCTTTCCTGGAGATCAATAATCAGACGGTTGGGAAATTCTCTGCCCATGGACACTTCCTTGACCCACGGGTTTGATTCAATCCTGCGGGCGATTGTGCCAAGATTAATCGCCAGGAGATTCTGAGACGGCTTGATGGCGGCATATGACAGAATTTCTTTTTCCGTGAGTTCCTTGCAGCCGCGAACAATAACCTCTTTGATCTGAAAGTAGGGAGAGCTGACGGTAAAGTTATACCCGAAGATCATGATGGCGCCGACTATCGAAATGACGCCCAACAACAAGGCCGTCCTGAACAATTCGTGCAAGATATGTTTTGAACGTCTTTGCAGTCTGTATGTTTTAGCTTCCAGCCTTGATTTAAATACGGGATTTTTCATCAATCTTCCCCGACGATCATGACCTCTGTCTGTAACATGATGCCGCGCTCTTTGTTGACCTTCGTCTTGATCATGTCAATCAGAGCAATAATGTCGCTTGCTTTTGCGTTTCCTAAATTGACAATGAAGTTACCATGTTTTTCTGAGATTTTTGCACTTCCTATCTGAATGCCCTTAAGGCCCAATTCATCAATGATCCGGCCTGCAGGAATATCTCCATTCGGGTTTTTGAAAATGGAGCCCGCGTTGCGATATTCAAGAGGGTGCTTATTCTTTCGTTTCCCGAGAATCTCATTAATCCGCGCATGGATTTGTTCCTCAACTCCCCTTGCCAGGAGAAATGACGCGTCAACAATTATCGTGCCCTCCGAAATATCGAGATTCCTGTATACAAATTTGAGGTCATCCTTCCTGGAATCCAGTATCTCGCCGCTGATAATCATCAATCCAACCGTTTCAACGACATCCTTGATCTCGTTGCCCCAGGCGCCGGCATTCATCTTGACCGCCCCTCCGACACTGCCGGGAATACCGGCACAGAATTCCATGCCTGAAAGAGATCTCTTTTCAGACAGCAGAACTATTTCGGAGAGGGTGGCCCCTGCGCCCGCATGGAGCAGTACCTGCTCGGGGCCTCTCTCTACTAAGCTGATACTGTTCAGGCCCAGCATGGAGATTACAGTACCTTTATAACCGCCGTCCTTCACGATCAAATTCGTTCCGTTGCCGATAGGAATAAACGGTATTTGGAACTGCCACAAAAAATGGATAATCCGGCTTAGCTCTTCACTTCGTTCCGGCCAAACTACCGCATCGGCAATCCCGCCGACACCGATCGACGTATGGCGGGACATGGGCTCATCGAAGAGGACTTTGCCAGAAACCATGTTCCTTAGCTTTTGGCGGAGCGTCGTGTCCATGAGCATTGGGTCCTTTCCGGATACATCATTTCTGCGAGGCCTTTTTCAAGAATTCCTCGCCGATCTTCCAAACATTGCCGGCTCCCTGCGTGATTATGACGTCTGAGGGTTCTGCAATAGAAAGAAGATGATCCGCGATTGCGTCAAAGTCGCGCATATAGACCACGTCGGGGTGGCCCTGGCTGCGGAGGCCTTCACAGAGAGTCGCCGCATTCACGCCATCTATGGGGATCTCGCTTGCCGCATAGATATCTGTCACAATAAGGGTATCTGCGTCCGGGAAGGCTGCCAGAAATTCATTGAAAAGGGCTTTTGTCCTTGTATAGCGATGGGGCTGGAATACTACGATGATTTTCTTTTTCCATACCTGCTTCGCCGCCCTCAAAGTCTCCCTGATTTCCGTCGGGTGATGACCATAATCATCTACGACAGTGATCCCGTTCACCCTTCCCTTAACCTCGAGCCGGCGCTGGACGCCCGCAAAACCCGCCAGTCCTTCCTTGATGGCTCCATATTCCATATCCAGCTCCCGGGCGACGGCAATCGCAGCCAGGGAATTGTAAATATTGAAAAGGCCGGGAACGTTCAGCGTCACTGTTCCGCAGGCGCTCTCTTTGTAATGGAGTGCGTAACTGGAAGAAGATCCGGAGAATGATATTGCGCTTGCCCTGTAGTCGGCAGGCGGTGCAAGCCCGTACGTCACGGTCTTTCTCTTTATTTTGGGCAGGATGTCTTTTACATTATCATCGTCGAGGCAGAGGATCGTGGAGCCATAGAAGGGGACGATGTTGGCGAACAGCAAGAAAGCATCCTTGATGTCTTCAATATCCCTGTAGTGATCAAGGTGTTCGCGGTCGATGTTTGTTATCACAGCCAAGGATGGGGCAAGTTTCAGGAAAGAACCGTCACTTTCATCGGCCTCAGCGACAATAACCTCTCCATCCCCCAGCTTTGCATTGCTGCCGATGCTGGCCAGTTTGCCCCCGATCACCATAGTCGGATCAAGTCCCCCGGATGCGAGAACTGTTGCCACCATTGAGGTGGTTGTTGTTTTTCCGTGACTCCCCGATACGGCGATGGAAAACTTCATTTTAAGCAGTTCTGCCAGCATTTCAGCCCGGGGTATGACAGGGATGTTTTTCCTGTGCGCCTCCATGACCTCCGGGTTATCGGGCTTAACTGCCGTTGAGGTAACTACCACGTCCGTATCACCAAGCTGTGAGGCATTATGGCCTGCATAAATTTTGGCGCCCAGCGATGCCAGTTTGTGCGTCAGATCGGACTGACTGAGGTCCGATCCGCTGACCGTGTAACCCAGGTTGAGGAGTACCTCTGCTATGCCACTCATGCCGATGCCGCCTATGCCAACAAAGTGGATGCGTTTGACTTTTCTGCGCATGGTGTCTCTTCTGTTGCCGTTATTCATTACTCGCCCCGCTCAGCCTGCAATACCTATTGTCAAAACATAGGTCCTTTTACTGTATATTGTATATCTTTTGTCTCTATATACTATATCTTGTACTAAATCTACAAAAATTTACAAATTTCTTAAAGTTACCAGCTCCATGCAAGTATCTACGATATCGGCTGCCGCCCTGACGTTACCGAGGCTCGCTGATCTGGCTTCCATCTCTCTTATCAATTCCGGATGGTGATAAAATTTTTCGATGGTTTCAGCCAGTGTTTTGCCGCTGATGTCCTTTTCGCGTATCGTCACGGCTGCCCCCGCCTTGATCAGCGCCTCAGCGTTCTTCGTCTGGTGATCATTTACGGCATGGGGAAAAGGTATCAATATGGCCGCTTTGCCGCTGACCGTGATTTCGGCGATGGACGTGGCGCCGGCCCTGCAGATAATCAGATCCGCAGATCTGAACGCACTTGCCATGTCCATGATGAAAGGCAGGACGTCTGCATCCATCCCGCGTGACCGGTAATGCGCCGAGAGAGAATCAATATCCGTACTGCCTGTCTGGTGTATAATCTTCAACTTGTCCTTGATCTTCTCCAAATAGGGGAGAGAATCGAAGACTGCCATATTTATACTGTGGGCGCCCTGGCTTCCGCCAAAAATAAGAAGTGTAAACTTGCCCGCTCTTTTTTCTGCTTCCCGTATTCCTGTAAGAAAGGCCGCCCTGACAGGGTTTCCGGAAGCCATGATCTTTTTTTCAGGGAACCATTTTTTTGTTTCAGGGAAGGTCAGGAATATCCTGTCAACGAATCTTCCGAGGATCCTGTTGGTGATGCCGGGCAGGGCGTTCTGCTCTGCAATGGCTGTCTTGATGCCCATGAGGTGGGCCGTAATCACGGCCGGACCAGAGGCATAGCCTCCCACTCCGATGACGATGTCCGGGCAAAATGCGCGGATCAGCCTGTAAGACTCGACTAAACTTCGGGGAATCTTCAGGAGAGCGCCGAGAGCCTTTGCGAGTCCCCTTCCTTTAATCCCTTCCACATCAAGGGTGTGCAGATTAAATCCCATATTGCCGAGCACCCTCTGTTCCAATCCTCTCTTCGTTCCTATAAAAAGGATACTGCTCGTCTGATCCCTTCTTAAAAATTCCTCTGCTATGGCAATTCCCGGGAAAAGGTGTCCTCCCGTTCCGCCGCCAGCTATGATAATTTTCATATCCCGTCCCTGTATCTGTTCATTTTTGATAGCAGGAGATATTCAGCAGTATACCGACCGTTGTCAGGGACATGATCAATGATGTGCCGCCATAACTCACGAGTGGAAGCGCCAGTCCCTTGAGAGGGATCAATCCCATGACGCCGGCGATATTGATAAATGCTTCGAGGGCAATAACCATGGTCAATCCTGCGGCAAGAAGGGTGCTGAAAAGGTCCGGCGCCCTGAAGGATATCAGGAGCCCCCTGACAATAAGAATAGCGAATAGGAAAATGACGATGAGGACGCCGACAAAACCGCTTTCTTCGGCAATGATGGACAGGATAAAGTCCGTGTGCGGTTCGGGAAGATAAAAAAGTTTCTGCATCCCGTCTCCTATTCCTACGCCGAAAGTGCCTCCAGAGCCGAAGGAAAGAAGAGATTGAATGATTTGAAATCCTGAACGCTGAGGATCTTTCCAGGGATCAAGGAAACTCATCAACCTTGCCAGCCGGTAGCTCTTGTGAAGGAGGAGCCATATAGCGGCAGGCGCAAAAAGCGCCACTATGCCTGTAAGATGAAGAATCCTGCAGCCCGCAAGGTAGAACATCAGCATCATTATCAGGCTTATGATGACCGCTGTACCGAAGTCCGGTTCCAGAAGAATCAGTCCCACCATGAACAGTATGACGAGCAGGGGCAGCAGGACTGCGCGTTTAAAATCGGTTATCTGGCTGTATTTTTTCGTCAGGAAATGAGCGAGAAAAAGCACCATGGACACCTTGACCATTTCCGTTACCTGGAACGAAAAGAAGCCCACCTTAAGCCACCTGGTGGCGCCCCCGGCACGGATTCCCATATGGGGTATAAGGAGGAGGGACAGGAGAACCGCTGATAGAAGGACGCCAGGATAGGCGAATTTTTTCAGTCGGTCGTAAGGAATCTTTGTCATCAGCACCATGATGCCTAAGCCGAGGAGCACAAAGAATATCTGTTTCTTGAGAAAGTACTGCCCGTCGTTAAACTTCTTCATGGCAAGTATGGAGCTTGAGCTGTAGATCATTACGGTTCCTATGGTGACCAGGATCAGCGTGACCAGCAGGAGGATAATGTCCAAGGCCTTTTCTTGCGGAGGCATCTTGAATGATTTAGAGACCCTTGACCACATCTTTAAAAAACCTTCCCCGTTCTTTATAATTGGAAAACTCATCAAAGCTTGCGCAGCCGGGAGAAAGCAAGACGATATCCCCCGGTCGTGAATGCCGATAGGCCAGCTCAATCGCCTCTTTGAGTGCTGTCGTTTTTGAGGTTTTGACGATACCGCCGATCAGGTCGTCTATCTTGTTTCTCGCCTCGCCGAAAAGAACCAGCTCTTTGACCTTCGACTTAACCAGGGGAGACAGGGTTCCGAAATCGCCTTCTTTGTCCCTTCCTCCCATAAGCAGAATGATGGGCCGGGAAAATGTTTCCAGTGCACGTGCCACGGCTCCCACGTTGGTCCCTTTCGAATCGTCATAAAATGCCACACCATTTTTTTCTTCCGTGAATTCTATCCTGTGCGGTATCCCTTTGAAATCCCCGACGGCGCTGATAATATTCCCGGGCGAGCATCCGCAGTACCTTGCGGCCATTATGGCGGCCATGACGTTTTCTATATTGTGAAGGCCCGGTATCTTTATCATGTCGAGAGGGTACACTTCGCAATCACCATTGACAGTATAATGAACAATCCTTCTGTCTTTAAGGAAGATGCCCTTTTTCACCTCGGTCTTGGTGCTGAAAAACTGGACTTTCGCGACCATGTTTTTTTCGAGAAGAAAGGATCTCGGTTCATCGGCGTTCAGAATGGCGAGATCAGAGTCTTTCTGATTCTCAAATATCCTTTCTTTGGTTTCCCGGTATGCCTCAAAAGAGCCGTGATAATCGACGTGGTCGCAGGTCGTATTCAGAAATACAGATATAAAGGGGTGGAAAGAGTGAGTCCACTGCAACTGGAAACTGCTCACCTCGACAACCGCATAATCATCGTCCTGCTTTCCTTCCAGGTAGCCGATCAGGGGATTTCCGATGTTTCCTCCCACAAAGATCCTTTTCCCCTCTCTTGCCAGGATATGTCCTATCAGTGTGGTTGTGGTTGTCTTCCCGTTCGTGCCGGTAATTGCGATGAGCGGGGGCTTTAGGAATCTATAGGCGAGTTCGATCTCACTTAGGATCGGTATTTTTCTGCTCTGTGCTTCGGCGAGGATAATATTGGAAGGGGGTACACCGGGGGAGGGCACAATCATATCCACTCGAGACAGGACGTCTGTGTTATACCCGCAGAATTCCAGATTCGCAGACAAGCTGCCAAGCTCATGAACAGCATCCTTCAACTCCGATTGAGGCTTCTCATCGGTCGCTGTGACCTTGGCGCCTTGTCCCATAAGGAACCGGACTGAAGCGATTCCTGTCTTTCCCAGTCCTATTACTAATATCCTTTGCCCTTTAAGATTCATAAGAGTTGTCTCATCTCAATTTCAGGGTACTGATTGCCACGAGGGCCAGAAGAATGGAAATTATCCAGAAGCGGACAATGACTTTCGGTTCAGCCCAGCCCTTGAGCTCAAAATGATGGTGAAGCGGCGCCATTCTGAAGATGCGCTTGCCGTTGGACACCTTGAACCAGCCAACCTGAAAGATAACGGAAAAGGTCTCCAGGACAAATATTCCGCCCACTATGGCAAGAAGAATTTCCTGTTTTGTGAGTATTGCGAGTGTGCCGAGGGTGCCGCCCAAGGCTAACGAGCCCACGTCTCCCATAAATACCTGGGCGGGATAGGCGTTGTACCAGAGAAAGCCAAGACCGGCCCCCACTGTGGCGCCGCATATTATGGCAAGTTCCCCCGTTCCCGCGACATAGGGGATTTGCAGGTAGCCTGCAATTTTTACGTTGCCCGCAAAGTAGGCAAAGAGAAGATACGTCATAAAACATGTGATTGCAGGACCAATGGCAAGGCCGTCGAGGCCGTCTGTCAGGTTTACGGCGTTGGCGGCGCCGACGATGATGAATGTTGAGAGTACTACATACCCCCATCCAAGATCGGGGAGAGCTGTCTTGAAAAAGGGAATCGTCACATTGGAAGTAAAGCCCGGTTTGATATAGAGAATAATGCTGACAAACAGCGCTATGGCGATTTCTCCTAAGAGTCTCACCTTTCCTGAGATTCCCCGGCTGTCCTGGCGTGCGAGTTTTCTATAGTCATCCATGAACCCTATGAGTCCATAGCCGACGATGACCATGATAACAAGCCAGACGTAATCGACTGTCAGGTTGGCCCAGAGGAGGGTGGAAATGACGATAGAGAAAATGATAAGGATGCCTCCCATGGTGGGAGTTCCCTTTTTGGAAAGATGTGTGTCCGGGCCGTCGTTCCTTATGGGCTGGCCGATTTGCAGGGACTGGAGTTTCCTGATCAGCCAGGGGCCGATGACAAAGCAGATCAGCAAGGCCGTAACCGTGGCATAAATCGTTCTGAATGTGATGTACCGAAAGACATTGAAATAGGAGAATTTATCGTGAAGGGGATATAAGAGATGATAGATCATTCTACAGCTCCTCTCATTTCTTTCCTCCGCTTTTTTCAATGCCGAAGGCTTCAATAATCTTCTCTACAGCCTGTTCCATTCTTGTCTGCCTCGATCCTTTAACGAGAATCCAGTCGCCTTTCTTTACATGAGAGGCCAGATGAGCTATGATTTCATCGGGGGTTTCAAAAAAAACTATCTGGTCCTTAGACATCTTTTTCTTAAATGCCCCTGCCGCCGTCGCCGGGGAGAGCCTTCCTCTGAGGTAAATAGTGTCCACCCCAGTGTCTGCCATAAGACTCCCGATACCTTCATGCATTACTTCCGCCTGGTCTCCAAGCTCAAGCATGTCACCCATGATTACTGTGCTCTTCTGATTTCCCTTCAAGTCTCTTAGAGTCTTGAGGGCTTCCCCGAAAGATGCAGGGTTGGCATTGTATGTATCATTGATAATAAATGCTCCATTTTTCAACCGATGTATCTCCATGCGCCCGGAGATAGGTTGGAATGCCGTTAATCCCTGACAGATCGTAGGGAAGTCAATACCCAGAGCCCAGGAAGATGCAGCGGCAGCAAGGGCATTATAGACATTGTGATTTCCTGCAGTTGACAGGGTTATTCCCTGCCTGAAACTACCCATTCTAATGGTAAAGCCTACCCCCTTTAATCCCTTCGTCTCGATGCCTTCTGCCGAGACGTCGGCATCTTTTCTTAAGCCGAATGTTACCCTTTTCCCGCGCCAGTCTTTGTCAGTTACGAGGAGTCTCTCATCGTCGAGATTTATTATGGCAACTCCGGCTTCCGGCATGTTCCGAAAGAGATCCAGTTTCTCTTCCCGCACCGTCTCAACTGATTTGAAGCCTTCGAGATGTGCCGGACCTATATTGGTGATCAGCCCGATGTCAGGTTCTGCGATTTCAGTCAGCCTGCCGATTTCTCCCCTTGTGTTTGTGCCCATCTCCAGGATGGCCAGATCATGTTGGGCGTTGATATTGAGAACGGTCATGGGAAGACCGATAAGGTTATTGTAATTTCCCTGTGCCTTGATAATTTTTTTCTTCAGGCCGGCGATACCTGCGAGCATTTCCTTCGTCGTTGTTTTTCCGGAACTGCCCGTGATGGCGACTACGACGGCTCTAAATTTCTTTCGCCAGAAATGGGCTATATCTCCGAGGGCCTTCAGGGTATCGTCAACCCGGATGATGGTTGTATCTGAAAACTCCTCTCTTATTTTATTTTCGGATCCCTTCCCTACCAGGAAGCCGGAAGCCCCATCTCTTACGGCAGCGGCAATGAAATCATGACCGTCGAATTTTTCTCCTATGAGGGGGATAAACAAACTTCCCCGCAATATCTGCCTTGAATCAGTAAATACTCCCTTGAATAGCGTATCTGTGCTGCTGCCTGCCAAAGTTCCCCCTGTGGCACTTAAAACATCATTGCCGTCCAGCTCGGCAATTGATAGCTCCGCTTTCAATGTTCTGCCTCATGCCGTTTATTCATTAAGGCTTCCCTGGCAACATTCCTGTCGTCAAAAGGGATCCTCTTTTCTCCGATGATCTGATAATTCTCATGTCCCTTACCGGCGATGAGGATGATGTCTGATATGTCGGCAAGGGTGACTGCCGTTTCGATCGCCTCTCTGCGATCGGGAATCACTACATAACCTTTTTCATTTGCATTTTTTTTGAGCTCTCCGGGAAGAAGCTTCCTGGTGGAGTTTCCGCCCATCCCCTTTTCTATTTCCCCGATAATGGAGAGCGGGTCTTCCGTTCTTGGATTGTCCGAAGTCAGAATGGCCAGGTCGCTCCAGGTAGTGGCGGCCTTTCCCATTAGAGGCCTCTTCCCGCGATCCCTGTCGCCTCCGCAGCCGAATACGGTTATGATGCGCCCCTTTTTGAACGGAGATAGATTCTGTAACACCCGCTGCATAGCATCTTCAGTGTGCGCATAATCGACGAAGACCACCGGTTCGCCGGGAGCACTTACCTTTTCAAGCCGTCCGGGCACATTTTTCAAATTTTCTACACCCGCAAAAATGGATCTTTCAGGTATGGCCAGCGCGGAGGCTGCTGTTACGGAAGCCAGTATATTGTACAGATTGAATTTTCCGATGAGCGGGGAAAATATGGCAAAGCGGTTGCCGCCGGCATTTATCTCTGCCCTTGTCCCTTCCAGAGAAAATGTGTACCCATCGGCAGTCATATCGCATTTATTTTCAATGCCGAATGTCCGGTAAGGGAGTTTTGAACCTACCTCACCAACGATTCTCTGCCCCCAAAGGTCATCTCCGTTAATGATCATGCTGTATGCATATTTTTTTTTGCCCGCCGGGATAATCTCTGCAAAGAAGCGCTTTTTCGCCTGGAAATAATTCTCCAAAGTCTCATGATAATCCAGATGATCCTGCGAGAGGTTTGTGAAGATGCCCATGTCGAAAGAGCATTCATCGACCCTTCTTAGATCGACTGCGTGGGAAGAAACCTCCATAACAACGTGGGTAACGCCTTTATCGACCATAACTCTCAATATACTATGCAGCTCATATGACTCCGGTGTCGTATGCGGGGCAGACATCACTTTATCGTTAAACCGGTAGTTGACCGTTCCCAATACTCCGACGGAGAATCCTGCGGCTTTAAGAATTGCTTCCAGTAAGTAGGTCACCGTTGTTTTACCGTTTGTCCCCGTGACGCCTATGAGACAAAGGCGGGAAGAAGGATCGCTGTAAAAATTCTTTCCGAGGACGCCAAGGATTGCGCGGCTATTGGGGACCCTGATGGACGTTACTCCGGGCGTCGGGGCATAATCTTTTTCGTGAACGATGAATTTCGCGCCCCGGTCAACTGCTTCTTCTATATATGCATGACCGTCGAGCTTCAGACCGCTTACAGCCACAAAGAGGCTGTCTTTCTCACAGTTTCTTGAATCATAGCAAATGGCTGAGACTTCTCCTGAAAGGATTCCAGAAACCTGGATGATGTCGATATCCTTTATCACAGCCTGTATTTGCACATTGGTTCCTCAATAGCCTGTGCTGAAAGAAACAGCGCAGGACCGATGATTGCGTATGGGAATGCCGGGCTTGGGTTCCTGACTCACTGCCCAGCCGGTCCCTGCCACTTTTATGTCAAGCCCTTTTTCCCTTGCCTTTTTCAGTACGTTTCTCATGGTCATTCCGGTAAAATCCGGCATGAACGGTTCATCCATGCCATTTTCCATATCGTTGTGTCTGCTTATTATTTGAGGTGCAGACACGAGTTTTAATTTAATACCATTCGTTTTCTCCTCTTCAAGAACGGGAAAAGGAGCTTCTTTAATATCTGTTTTGAAACATGTCAATATCTGTTCAGCAATATTTTTGAAAACAGGCGCTGCGGCCA
>CAITLA010000049.1 GCA_903893135.1 uncultured Syntrophaceae bacterium
AAACCTTGGGCATGACATGCCCCTCACTGAATTCCGGATAAATAAAGGGCACGGTTTTGTTTTCCGGAACCTTGAACTTGAACTCTACAGTCAGTCCGGGCTGCAAGGAATCTTTCATGGCAAACCTCCATTAAGTAAATTGGGTCTTCTGGGTTTGTTGTGCATAAATTTAGTTCTATTTCGGTTCTTTGATAAAGGAAGTTATAACTTTGAGCATCAGGTATTCCTGATCCTTAATGCCGTATGCTCTGCGCTGGATGACACGGATCTTGTTATTCAAGCCTTCCATGAATCCAAGTGAAACCTTGTGATCAGGATGGCAGTAACTGATGATCCCGTCCCAGTGGCGCTCAATGAGAGCAGCAAACTTCTCAAAGGGTTTAAGCCGCTGCCAGCGCAACTGGTCTTTCCAGCTTTCAAAGAACTTTCGGGCCCAGGTTGGGTTGTTATAATCCCAGAGCTGCCCGAACGATTCTTTCAACAGATAGGCTTTGTGAAGCCGTTTGTTTGCTTTTAAGAGCATTTGCAAGGCCCGTCGGCCTTCAATATCTAAATTGGCTTTATGGGACAGCAGCGTATAGCGCTGCCCCTTGATGAATCGACGTTCTTTCTCATTGACACGTTTATACTCGCTGCGTCTGACCTGATCAAGGGCGTCTGCCAGATGACGCATGATGTGAAACTTGTCATAGACAATCTGTGCATTGGGAGCATGGCTCAGCGTTGCTTTGCGAAATGGCTTCCACATATCCATGACCGCCAGTTCGACTGTCTTGCAGCGCTCAGGCCCCATGGTATCGAAGAACAACTGTAAATCCTGTTCGGTGCGGCCCTGTCCGCCCAGCCAGATCGGCCGTCTCTGGTTAAGATCGGCGACAACGACGGCATAGGTGTGGCCCTTATGGGTGGATATTTCATCGACGCCAATGGTCCGAAGCTGCTGAGAAGGAGGATGCTGCTCCAGCAGGCGGCGCATGTAGCATTTCTCCATGCGGCGCACCTGATCCCAGCTCAGGTTGTTAAGCTCCGCAACACGCTTGATGCTCATCTCGCGACAGAGTAGTCCAATGCGGTCTTCGAACCGCTGAGTGAACCGGGCCGACTTGGCCAGCATTGAAAGAGTCTCGCGTTTCACGGCTTTGCAATGCGGGCAGGCAACCCTGCGATACTCGAAGTCAAGATAGATGCGGGTTGCTCCGGCATCCAGGTCTCGCACCCTATGTGTTCGCCGGTCCCGATAGCTTGATGCCGTTGTACCGCAGCCGGAACAAACAGTTTTTTTTGGCGGCGCTCAAGGGTAACGATGCATCCTTCAGGATCTTCCGGGTGTGGCTTTAGTGTGGCACGGGCACGGAACCCCGGAAATTTATACAAGTCTCGGAGTGTTTTTTTCGTTTCCATTCGGCCTCTCTACCCGAGATTAGAAAACGTGTCAATTTTTAAAGAGCATTTATAAAGACTTTACAGGAACTTATACCTGTTTTACTGTACAAAAAGTCAGAAGATCCACTTTTCTTGACTGGGGGTCTATATGATAATATACGTTGATTATTAATCCAAAGAAATGACAAGGAGAGGAACATGTCGGAAGATTTTGAACATGCAAACTTTTTTAGAAGATGTTCAGGGGTTTTTCTATTAGCTTTGTGTATGACGATGCTCGCGGGTACACCTGCCCGGGGCGATCTTCCTTCTATTCTTGAGCCGCCTTCTTCCTCTTCGATGATCACGTTGATCAATACGACGGGGCCGCTGGATTTTTGCGGAGAGCCTGTTCCACTTGATAATCCGGAAGTCCGGGAGCGACTGGAAAAAGAATTTCTGTTTGCTCTCTGGAATCGTCCCCAGGTTATCCTCTGGATGAAACGCTCCGGACGTTACATGCCCTATATCGAAGAAATGCTGAAACAGAATAATATGCCCATGGACCTTAAATATATGGCTATCATAGAAAGTTCGCTTACGTCCCATCTGATTTCATCAAAGGGAGCGAGGGGCAGCTGGCAGTTTATGGAGGGGACGGGGAAAAAATACGGTCTCAAGATTGACTCAGACGTCGATGAGCGGAGAAATTTTTTTTCCTCCACCAGGGCTGCCATTAATTATCTCAAAAAACTTCACGAGAAATTCGGGTCGTGGACGCTCGCGGCGGCTGCCTATAATATGGGAGAAGAAGGTCTGAAAACGGAAATGCTCCTTCAGAATACGAACAATTATTATTATCTGTATCTCCCAATGGAGACGCAGCAATATATTCTCCGGGCGATCTCTGCAAAGGAGATTCTATCCAACCCCGAAAGATATGGATTCAAGTTGTCAAAGGAAGATATTTATCCGCCCCTGCAGTTTGATCGTGTTGAGCTTGTATGTGATCAGGAAACGCCTATTTATCTGGTTGCTCAGGCTGCCGGGACATACTTCAAGGTGATTAAGGATCTGAATCCTGAAATCAGGAGGCATTATTTAGCCAAAGGGAAATATGACATCATGGTTCCCAGGGGCGCCGCTCTGGGATTTCAGGCGAGGTATGAAGGTCTCGTGAAGAAATGGCTGGCAGAGCGCAAAGAACATGTCTATGTCGTCAAGAAGGGTGAGAATCTTTCTTCGATAGCCTCGCATTTTGACGTGCCGCTGCCGGCGCTGCTCATCTGGAACCATCTGGAGTCTAAGAAACAGGTGAAACCGGGCGATCTGCTTCTTATATATCCGGAGGAGAGAAAATCTGAAAAATAATCACAAAATCATGTCGATGCCTTGACAATTTCAATTTAGTGACTATTAATTATAACACTTATGATTATCAGCGAGGAGGTTAAGAAATCATGAAATTCAAACCATTGAATGATTATGTGCTGGTTTCCCACATCAAAGCGGAGGAGAAGACGTCCGGGGGCATTATCATCCCCGATACAGCTAAAGAAAAACCCCAGGAAGGCAAGGTGATCGCTGCGGGCCCCGGAAGACGGGATCGCGACGGCAACCGCATCGCCATGGAGGTGAAGAAAGGAAACCGGATTTTATTTGGCAAGTATGCCGGAACGGAGATCAAGATAGACGGCGTTGAGCAGGTCATTATGAAAGAAGATGATATATTTTGCATTATTGGTTGATGAAAGGAGGGTATAAGTATGGCGGCGAAAGAGATCAAATATGACGCGGTTGCCCGCGAAAAGATTATGAAAGGCGTGGCAATCCTGGCCGGCGCTGTAAAAGTGACGCTTGGGCCGAAGGGACGCAATGTTGTCCTCGCAAAATCCTGGGGTGCCCCGACAATTACCAAAGACGGAGTAACTGTGGCAAAGGAGATCGAACTGGAGGACAAATTTGAGAATATGGGTGCGCAGATGGTGAAGGAGGTGGCCTCCAAGACCTCAGATGTGGCGGGAGACGGCACCACGACAGCTACCATTCTGGCGGAAGCTATATACCGTGAAGGATCCAAGCTCGTAGCTGCCGGGATGAATCCCATGGCCCTCAAGAAGGGCATCGAAAAAGGGGTACAGATTGTTGTCAACGAATTGAAGAAGATGTCCAAGCCGATAAAGGATAAGAAAGAGATTACCCAGGTTGGCACAATCTCCGCCAATAACGACGCGACCATCGGCGAGATCATTTCCGAGTCGATGGAAAAAGTGGGCAAGGAAGGCGTCATTACGGTGGAGGAAGCGAAGTCAATCGAGACGACCCTGGAAGTTGTTGAAGGGATGCAGTTTGATCGGGGTTACATCTCGCCCTATTTTGTAACGGACCCGGAAAAAATGGAAGTTAACCTGGAAGGTCCAAATATTCTGCTTGTCGAGAAAAAAATAAGCAACATGAAGGATATGCTGCCCATATTGGAGCAGATTGCAAAGATGGGCAAGCCTCTCGTAATTATTGCGGAGGATGTGGAAGGTGAGGCCCTGGCAACGCTCGTCGTCAACAAGATCCGCGGCACCCTGAAATGTGTGGCGGTGAAGTCCCCCGGTTTTGGCGACAGAAGAAAAGCCATGCTGGATGACATAGCCATTTTGACAGGGGGGAAGGTCATTTCAGAAGACCTCGGCGTCAAATTGGAAAATATTACTTTAAAAGATATGGGAACATGCAAACGCCTGAACATAAACAAGGATAACACGACCATCATCGACGGAGGCGGGAAGAAATCCGACATCGAGGGAAGGGTAAAGCAGATTCGGGTTCAGGTTGAGGAAACCACGTCGACTTACGACAAGGAAAAATTGCAGGAACGTCTGGCGAAATTAGTCGGCGGTGTTGCGGTCATCAAGGTCGGTGCGGCAACGGAATTTGAGATGAAAGAAAAAAAGGCGCGCGTCGAGGATGCATTGAATGCAACACGTGCCGCTGTTGAGGAAGGCATCGTACCGGGCGGTGGAGTCGCATATCTGCGGAGTTTGCCTGCCCTGGCGAAGGCCAAGGTCGCTGACGATGAAAAGTATGGGGTGAATATCGTTAAACGGGCTATCGAAGAACCAACGAGGCAGATTGCCATAAATGCGGGGTATGAAGGTTCCGTTGTTGTGGAGAAGGTTAAGGCGGGCAAGGATGATTTCGGATTCGATGCCGATACCGGCAAGTATGCGAATATGACAAAGGCAGGAATTATTGATCCCACGAAGGTATCCCGTTTCGCCCTTCAGAACGCCGCTTCCGTAGCTTCGCTGCTCCTGACCACGGAAGCCATGGTTGCTGAGAAACCCAAAAAGAAGATGGCGCTGCCTATGCCGGGAGGAATGCCGCCCGATATGGGAGATTATGACTACTGATTTATTCCAGTCCTGATTTGAACCAACGCCTGTCTGGTTGAAAGGCATGAACTCAAACAAAATCCCCCCTGGGCCCCTTTGTAAAGGGGATGGGGGGATTTTTTTGCCTTACGGCAGTGAAGAATCTGTGAGGTCTTTGGCCCCCTGTGTCAGGCCTCTTAACAGATCAGACATATTATCAAAGTCCAGCGTGTCAATGGTATCCGTTTCTGTATGGTAATTCGGATTTCTGTAAAAAGCGGTATCTGTTATCATGACAGCAGGATACCCCATTTTCCAGAAGGATCGGTGGTCGGAAAAGTCTACACCGGGAACAAAACTGAAAGCAGTCAGAGTTTCGACAGGGATACGAGAACCTGTCCTCAGGGAATTTTTAATCTTCCTTACGAGGTTTCTCGAACTTAGATTGCCAACAACGGCAATGAAATTGGGTGTAGATGGATAAATAAGGCTCATCATGGGAAAAGGGAACGTCTGGCCGTCCTTTTCATTGCTATAATATCCCAGCATTTCAAGGGAAATCATAGACTTTATGTTTTCATTCCTCGCTTTAGCCTCCTTTGCGTAGACATAACTTCCCATGTGTTCGGATCTGAATACAGGAGGTTCTTCAATTACGAAGAAAATCAAATTTAGCGTCCTGTCAGGAGTGAAGCCTTTCAAAGCTCGGGCAATTTCGAGAAGGGTGGCAACGGCGCTGGCGTTGTCATCAGCGCCGGGTGTTCCATACACGGTATCATAATGAGCGCCGATAATTACGGATTCATCGGGAAGTTTTGCTCCCCTTATTGAAGCGATGACGTTGCTGTATTTTCTTCCACTGTAGGTGTATATTTGAAAGCTGGGGTCATAGCCGAAGGCTTCGAGGCAGGAGACAATATACTCTCTTGTCGCTTCTATTTTGTCATATTCATATACGCTTCTTGAACCGATATCGACGCTTAAATGTTTTACATGCTTGTGTAACTTGCGAGTATCGCCGATAAGCGTTGTATCCCGCCTCTTGACTGAGACAGAGGGGGTAGACCTTACTTTCAACAGGGAGTAAGCAAGAAATGCCACAAGAAGAATTATGAATAATAAAATATAGCGAATCATTTTTTTCTTCATTGCCATAAATCAGCACTGGTCACTTGTTAAATGTTATGCGCCAGTCCTGCCGTTATTATAACCAAAAATGAATGGCGAGAGAAATAAAATCTGAAACGCTCGGATGACAGGACCTGCACGATCCGTAACAGAATAAAGCATACATTTTCTTGTGGCTTTTTCTCTTGAAAATGACCTTTCTTTAGGATATAGGAGGCACTTAATGGGCGGTTAACTCAGGGGGAGAGTGCTACCTTCACACGGTAGAAGTCACTGGTTCAAATCCAGTACCGCCTACCAATGATATCAAATGATTAACCATATTGGGTTAATCTTTATTCATAACTACATTCTGACCAGTTTTAAAAGAATCGCACATTCCGGCTCCTTCAGTGGCTATACGGATTCATTTTTCTTGCAATATCTGCCGTATGATCGGGTCGCTGTCAGTTAAGCATCTTCAGAGTTTGATTAAATTTTATATCCGGGCTGTCTGTAAAGTTCTGTCAGTATGGCCGAACTTGTCTGCCCAGGGCGCCTTACTTGGCGCTCCCCACGGTCAAGCTACGGAGATCTTCAAAGTTCCCCCTCTGCCCAGGATATCGTGAAGATGTATATATCCTTTGAGGCGGTTTTTCCCGTTTACAACAGCGAGGGTAGTTATCTCTTCCTTTTGCATATATTCTATGGTGCGGGCAAGAGATGCATTTTCCTCGATCGTCTTCGGTGATAAAGTCATTACATCATCGATAGTCTTGTTTCTAAAATCCGTACCCCGCCGTACTAAACGTCGCAGATCACCGTCTGTCAAAATTCCCTGCAAAGAATTTTCCCTGCCCGTGATGAGAACGAATCCCCTGTTGCCTCTGTCCATTTCTTCAATT
The DNA here is from genome assembly GCA_903893135.1 of uncultured Syntrophaceae bacterium. Classification (GTDB taxonomy): domain Bacteria; phylum Desulfobacterota; class Syntrophia; order Syntrophales; family UBA2185; genus Fen-1135. The sequence continues at coordinate 6,740 of CAITLA010000049.1, forward strand.
GCCTTCACGGCTGACGTCCCTGCACGAACTTTGGGTATCTGTGCCCCCGTTATCATTACATCTCTTACCTTGGCCCTCAGGCGCTGTCCCAGATTTCCCGCAGGATGAAATCTATGAAAATCCTTCTCATTAAATTTTCTTTTCTCAATTAGGACAGCCGCCAGAGCGTCTCCCATGGCTAAACACGCCGTAGTGCTTGAAGTCGGGGCCAGTCCGAAAGGACAGGCCTCTCTTTCCACACCGACATCGATGACGACATGACTGGCTTTTGCAAGCGTTGAGGAGAGGTTGCCGGTGAAGGAAATGAGGTGCGCGCCGATCTTTCTGACACTTCCTATGATCATATTGAGCTCATAGGTTTCTCCACTGTTTGAAATGGCCAGCATGACGTCATCCTTTGTGACAATGCCTAAATCTCCATGCATGCCTTCTACGGGGTGGAGGAAGATGGCAGGCGTGCCCGTACTCGTAAGGGTGGCGACAATTTTTTTGCCGATCAATCCTGATTTGCCTATACCGGTTACGATAACCCTGCCTTTGGATCTGTAAATAATTCTAACTGCTTTATCAAAGCTGGTGTTTACTTTATCGATAAGACCCAAAATACTCTCTGCCTCTATCCTCAGGACCTCTTTTGCCCGCTTCATTGATTGACTTTCTTTCATTGGATGCTGATGACCTCGCAAAAAGTGAGAAATTGAACAATATAATATACGAAACGGAGGCTATCAGAAATTAAAATCCATGACAAGATCGATTTTTGTGAGATAACCCGGACGTCCTTGTGAGTTTAATTGACATCTCAAGGCCAGTTAATTATACTCTAAAAAATTGGATCGTGACCGTCAACTTCCCAATGTCAATGGGCTTCAAGATTTTCGGGAATGATCGGGATTGAATATGGCTGTCTTCAAAGTAAAACGGCATTGGATTATCGGCATTGGATTCGTAATACTGTTTCTCTTGCTCCTTGCCTTTCGTCTTGAGGTCTTTAACTTGGGGCGATACCAATTATTTCCGTCAAGAGACGGCAAAGCGCCTTATCTTTCCGGGGTCCAAGAGCTGCAGGAAAAAGAATCATGGATGAATATTTCTCAGAACGGGCAAAAAATAGGGTATAGCCATAGACATTTTTCAAAGACCGAGAAAGGGCATCATCTTTCGGAATCTGTTTTCTTGCAGATCAATACGATGGGCGTAGTTCAGGGGATGACGATTAAGACGGACGGAAATCTGAATCCCGATATGACCATGTCTTCTTTTGATTTTGACCTCCGTTCAAGCCTCTTTCGTTTCCAGGCACATGGGGTTGTAGACGGCAAACAGATTACACTTTATACGGAAATGCCCGGCTCCGAGAAGAAGACGGTGATTAATCTCAAAGACGCGCCACATCTGGCTAACGGCATTCTTGAGTCCGCCAACATTGCGGAAATGAAAGAGGGGGAGACCAGAAGTGTTAATGTCTTTGATCCGGCAACGATGGGTCAGAGACCTGTAAAGCTGACAATGCTGGGCGATGATGTCATCACGATTATGGGTCAAGAAAGAAAAGCCAGGAAAATATCTGTTGATTTTATGGGAGCTAAGCAGCTCGCATGGATCGGAGAGGCCGGTGATATCTTAAAAGAACAGGGTATTCTGGGGATTACCCTGGAGCAGGTTACAAAAAGTCAGGCGTTAGATGGGTTTAGTCTCAACGCGAGTGCTGACCTGACAGAGATTGCTTCTGTCCCTTCAAATGTGGTCATTGACGATACAGCTGCGCTGGCGATGCTGAAGGTCAAGATAACCAATATAGAGAAGAATAACCTCAAATTAAATGGAGGCAGACAAACGTTAAGAAAGGATACACTGGTGATTCAGAAAGAAACGATTCCATCGCGTCCCTCCCGGGTCGCAAGTATTGCGGGGAAGGAAGACTTTCTAAAGCCCAGTCCATTTATTCAATCTGACCATCAGAAGATCGTAAGCAAGGCGCAGGAAATTATCTCTCCTGATGATCCCGTCTCTGCGAAGGCTTCAAAGCTTGTAGCGTGGGTTTATAAGAACGTGGAGAAAAGGCCTGTACTCTCCGTTCCCAATGCCCTTGAGACACTGAACAATCTCGTTGGTGATTGCAATGAACACGCAGTCCTGCTTGCTGCACTGGCCCGGGCTGCGGGCATTCCGGCACAGGTGGAAGTAGGACTCGTCTATCAGAGGGGAAGATTTTATTATCATGCGTGGAATGTACTTTTTATCGGAACATGGGTTACTGCGGATGCCGTCATGGACCAGATGCCGGCGGATGTTACACACATTCGATTCGCTCGAGGGGAGGCGGATCAGCAGATCGATCTGATCGGTGTTATTGGGAAGGTGCGGCTGAAGGTCCTAGATACGTCACGATGATAGAATTAATAATCCTTCATGCCTACCCCCTTTAGAAAAGGGGGGCAGGGGGATTTTTCAACACGAATTCCTTAAGTCAATGATATGTTAAAATGATAGAATTAAAGAATCTTACCAAACGCTATGGGAATACTCTGGCTGTAAACAATCTCAACCTTTCCGTATCGAAAGGCGAAATATATGGCTTTATAGGTCCTAATGGCGCCGGCAAGACCACGACGATACGTATTATGGGCGGCGTCCTCGCACCAACCGAGGGTATGGTTGTTATCGACGGGATAAACATGGCCGATGATCCGGAGAGCGTCAAGCGGAGGATCGGTTTCATACCTGACAGGCCCTTTATCTACGAAAAGCTGACAGGCATGGAATTCATGAGGTTCTCGGCAGACCTATATGGTGTCGATGAACGAGTATTCTTGCAGAAGGCACAGGCGCTATTGAAAAAATTTGCCATTTTTAACTGGGCGGATGAACTCATTGAATCTTATTCCCACGGAATGAAACAGCGCCTCATTATTTCTTCAGCCCTCCTTCATGATCCTACCGTGATTATTGTCGATGAACCGATGGTAGGTCTCGATCCTGCGGCGATAAAAATGGTTAAGAATATGTTCCGGGAACTGTCTCGTGGAGGGATGACAATCTTCATGTCGACCCATACCTTGGCGGTGGCGGAAGACATTTGCGACCGCATTGGCGTCATTCATAGAGGCACCCTTATCGCGACCGGCACTACTGGGGATCTGAAGAGGGATGCCGGAGTAGAAGAGGCGGACCTGGAAGAAGTGTTTTTAATTCTGACAGAGGGGCAGCAGATTTAATGAGAGAGATACTTGCCCTTTTGAGGCCGCGCCTTTGGTCTTTTAAGAATGGAAGTTACTCGAAAGATGCAAAGAACCGCAAATTAAAGGGGCTCCTTTTCTGCACGGTGGGCCTGCTATTCTGGGCGGGAATCTTTGCCATCTTTTATCGTGTCCTCGTCTATTTTCAAGGTGTTGAGGGTTTTGGGGACATCCTTGCCCGTAAGCTCATGTCCATGGTGCTTGTGACGTTATTTTCACTGCTTATATTCAGCAGTATAATAACTTCTCTCACGAAGCTGTATCTGAGCAAAGACCTGATTCTCGTCCACTCCATGCCTGTGTCCACGGCGAAGATATTTCTTGCACGCTGGTTTGAGAGTACTGTCGACAGTTCATGGATGGTCATCGTGTATATGCTGCCGGTGTTTCTGTCTTACGGCATCGTATATAAGGCAGGATTATTCTTTTATGCGACGGTGGGGCTGACAATTGTACCGCTATGTCTCATTGCCTCAGGCATCAGCGCCGTTGCCGTAGTTCTGGTTGCTTTGATACTGCCGGCAGGCCGCCTCAGGTCATTTTTCATTTTCCTCGGCTTTGCACTGTTTTTGATTCTGCTCATAGGATTTCGCCTGATGAGACCCGAGAGGCTTGTCAATCCTGACACCTTTGCCTCTCTTATTCTCTACTTCAAATCTCTTGAGACGCCGGGTTCACCTTTTCTTCCGACAACGTGGATTTTCGACAGCATACAGGCCGCCCTTCAAGGACAGGTCGGCAGTGCAGTCTTCGATCTCATCCTTACCTGGAGTTTTGCCGTTGCCACGATCTTTGTAATAACCTGGATTTCAGGGGCAACGTATTTCATCGGTTACTCGAAGGCACAGACTACAGCCGGGCGCCTGTTTCCATTTCGCAGTGGAAGGAGACGGGACTGGACATATATATTGAATCATCTATCAGGCCCTGTGAGAGCCTTTGCCGTGAAGGAAATCAAGACTTTTTTCAGGGATCAGACCCAGTGGCCGCAAATATTTCTTATCGTTGCCTTGATCGTTATCTATCTGTACAACTTTTCCGTTCTGCCCCTCGACAAGTCTCCCATAAAGACGGTGTACCTTCAGAATATCTTTTCTTTCTTAAACATGGGACTTGCAACATTTGTTCTCACTGCAGTGGCGGCGCGATTTGTTTATCCTGCCGTGAGTATGGAGGGGGAGGCCTTCTGGATTGTACGATCATCACCTGTCAAGATGCGAACGCTTCTCTGGATAAAATTTTGCGTGTACTATGTGCCCCTTCTCATTCTTAGTGAAATCCTCATCGTCGTCTCCAATATACTTCTTCATGTAACGCCGTTCATGATGGTTCTGTCGGTCACGACGGTCTTCTTTATGGTTCCGGGGATTGTATCTATGGGGGTAGGTTTTGGCGCGGCCTATCCTGACTTTCAATCTGAAAATCCGGCACAGTCTGTAACAAGCTTCGGCGGTCTCCTATACATGATTCTCTGTGCTGGTTTCATTGCTACTGTTATTGTTCTGGAAGCAGGGCCCGTCTATACGGTCTTTATGGCAGCCTTTCGCGGAGCGAGCCTATCCACTCTTCAGTGGATATGGCTTGTTGTTTCTTTTGCTCTGGTTCTCCTTCTTTGCATTCTTGCAGTCATAGTGCCCATGCGCTGGGGAGAGAGTTGCCTGAGCAGAAATGATTAGCTCTTGTATCGCTTAAGTGAATACCGCCCAGAGAATAGCATAAAAAAGGGCGGGGATAAAATTTCCTATCCTGATTTTGGTAAGTTCGAGTATGTTGGTTCCGATGCCTATGATGAGGAGACCGCCGGAAGCAGTGACGGCTTCGATAACGGCGGGGTTTTGCATAAATAAAAGCTTTGAAGACAAAAGGGTGATTGAGCCCTGGACGATAAGAACGGGTAGTGCAGAAAATGCCACGCCGATACCGAGGGTGGACGCAAAGGCAATTGAGGCTACCCCATCAAGCAACGACTTGATATAGAGAATGCTGGCGTCTCCGAAAGAGCCATCCTGGATAGAGCCGACGATCATCATGGCGCCGGTAAGGTAAAGAATTGAGGCTGAAACAAAACCCTGCACAAATGTTGAAGAGTCGGAGCGGGTGCGCGCCTTAAGCCATCTCCCCAGGTACTCAACACCCTGCTCGATTCTTATCAACTCCCCGGTAACTGCGCCTAACAAAACGCATCCGATAATGACGATCGGCTCTTTGCCGGAAAGCGCCATTTTGAAACCTATGAATACGACGGAAAGACCCAGGGCCTGCACGACAATCGTCTTGATTCTTTCCGAAAGAAACCGGCCAGCAGAAATCCCGATTACGCTTCCGGCAATGATGGCTCCCGTATTTACAAGCGTTCCCGTCAACAGTAAACCTCATTAATATCATTTGCCTGCAAATTTTGGTTGCCGCTTTTCAAACATCGCCGACAGGGCCTCCATGTGGTCCTCTGTGTAGTGGCACAGAGACTGAAATGCTGCCGCTTCCTCCATTATATGGGTAAGCGTTGAGTGCTGGCCTGTGCGTATGAGCCGCTTTGTCATTCTCAGCGCCTGGGGAGGTTTGGATGCGATGCTTGCGGCGATCTCGTTGGCTTTCACTAACAGCTGTTCATGCTCCACGACATAACTTACGAGCCCGAGACCGAGTGCAGTATCAGCATCGATGGTGGCGCCTGTGAAAATGAGTTCGCAAGCTTTGGACATGCCTACCGTCCGGGGCAGGGTGAAGGCGCTTCCATCGCCAGTCACAAGTCCCACGTTGAGAAAGGTCTCACCAAACGTCGCCTTCCGGGAGGCGACTCTTATATCGCACATTAGGGCAAGGCCGCATCCTGCACCGATGGCGGAGCCATTGACTGCGGCAATGGTAGGGATCTCCACATTATAGACCGCAAGCAGGACATCCTGGAGATTGCTCCGGTATTTTTCCATAATCTCGGCGGGGCTGCCCTGAAACATGCCTTTTCTATCCTTCATGTCTTTGACATTCCCGCCGGACGAGTAAGCTGGATCCACGGCAGTGACAATGAGCACCTTGATATCCATATTCTCGTTAACCTGCTTGCATACAGTCTTAATCTCCGCAATAATTTCCGGGTGGGTAATAGCATTCCTAATATCAGGACGGTTAAGTGTAGCTGTTGCTATGCCTTGATCAACGTTAAACAGGATTTCCCTAAATTCCATCGTACACCTCCGTTGTCACTAAAATTTAATCAGTCCTTCTCCATCTACAACTTTTTTGAACGACTCACAATCTTATTTTAAGTTTGAAATACAGCCGCATAAAAATTAGGCTTTTGATACCTCCATATTTGTGTTAATTGAAACGGCAAAAGTATGGTCATTTCTTATTGACGTGTGAAGAGGGTAGGGGGATGACGAAAGCGGTATTCCTGTCCGACACCCATTTAAAGAATCAGGTTGATGACAGCTATCATCACATCATGAAGTTCTTGGATTTCCCCGGAGATCATATTGACGATCTCTTTATCGTGGGTGATCTATTCGATTTCTGGTTCTGCCGGGATAGCCACATCTATCCGGGGTTTAAGACTGTCATTGAAAAGCTTGCTGACCTTAAGAAGAGGGGAATGCGCATTCACCTGTTCGAGGGGAACCACGATTTTTACCTCGGCGATTATTTTACGAAAACGCACGGCATAACAGTTTTTACCGAATGGGCTAATATCGATTTGGATGGCAGGAGCGTACTCATATCTCACGGGGATACCATAGACAGGACAAACAAGAAGTATATTCTTCTGAGGAAACTCCTGAGGAGCGGTGTATTTTACAGGATGCAGAGGAGCATCCCTCCATCTGTCCTGTGGAAAATTGCCCGCGCAAGCTCCGCTGTGAGTAAGGAACTTACAATTGAGTCTGAAACTATTATTGCAAAGAAGATGGAGGCATTCGCCCTAAATAAGTTTCATGAAGGTATTGATGCCGTAATCCTTGGTCACTGCCATATCCCGCTTTTGAGGGAATATGAGATCGGAGGACGGAGAAAAACGTTTGTGACCCTTGGTGACTGGATCAAACACTATTCTTATCTCTGCTATGAGGATGGCCGCTTCACATTATCGTATTACAAGCCGGTCTTTTCATCTGAAGGGGACAAATCCGCGTGATGCGTTTCCGGAGGCAGGTGAGGAAAACTGGACATGCTGCGCCATGTATGCTAAGCATAAAACCTATTTTTCAAAGGAGTTATGATGAATTTCGGCGGAGTTGATCCTGCATTTCCATCTTTCGAAGAGTCAACATTCATAGTTTTACCCATTCCTTATGACCTGACGTCAACGTATCAGTCCGGGTCAAGGAGAGGGCCTCATGCCATCCTGGAGGCTTCCAGCCAGATGGAGCTTTACGATGAGGAGCTTTGCAAGGAGACTTATCTGGCCGGCATATATACCCTGCCTCCCCTCGAGTCCGATGCGCGTGGCCCAGGTGAGATGGTTCATGCCGTAAGGCATGCGATCGCTGATATTCTCTCTTCCAACAAGATTCCGGTCTTGCTGGGGGGGGAGCATAGCATTTCATTTGGCGCCGTTCAGGCGTTCAACGAAAAGTACCCCGGTATATCCGTCCTTCAACTTGATGCACACGCGGATCTCAGGAATTATTATCAATGCAGTCCTTACAGCCATGCATCTGTCGGCCGCCGTATATCTGAAATCTGTCCCCTCGTCCAGGCTGGTATTAGAAGCATGAGCTCAGAAGAAGCGGCCTTTATGAAGGAAGGCAAGATAAAGACTTTTTCTGCGGATTTTATACTTGAAGAACGCAACTCGTGGGAAAAAATCTGTGAAAACCTAAGCGGTGACATCTACATCACTATTGATATAGATGTTCTCGATCCTTCTGTCATGCCTTCAACCGGCACTCCTGAGCCGGGGGGCATTTACTGGAAAGACATCTTATGTCTCGTAAGAGAGGTATCAAAACGTTGCCGGGTACGGGGCTTCGATGTCGTTGAGCTTTCACCTATTCCCGGCATGGTTGCCCCCGATTTCCTTACTGCGAAATTGATCTATAGAATGATGGGCTATTTGACTGAGGCGAAGTAGGCGGGAAAATTGTAAATACAGGGAGCAGGCAAATGCTTACGGACTACCTGCAAACGTCAGGCGCCTATGCGATTCCCCCGATTCTCGGCTTTCTTGTTCTGATATCTCTCACCTTGATTTCCATTCTGAGGGGCGGGAAGAATCCCACAAATACGTTATTTGCCGGTATCTGTCTTACAGGTGCATTGGTTAATGCCGACATGGTACTGGTTTCAACCATTTCGGATAAGACCCTCGCCCTTACTATAGACAGGATACTCCATTTTTTCTTTGTCCTTGGCTTGCCCGTCTATATCCAATTCATTCATTCGTTCCTCCATATTTCCGGGCGGAGATGGCTTGTGTCCGCCGCCTTTCTGGTCAGTTTCATTTTTATCTTTTTTGTCCCTTCAGATCTTTTTATAAGCGGATTTCAGCATTATAATTTTGGAGTCATCGCCAAAGCCGGGCCGGCCTACTATGTATTTTCATTGATCGCCGGTATGATTATCTTTTACTGCCTTGCCATACTGTTTGTGAGCATGCGGAAGGCTAAAGATAATCAAGAGAAAAACCGGATAAAGTATATATTGGGCGGCATGGGAATCGGCGCATTGTTCATTGCATCGAACATACTTACAATATGTGGCCTTAAGATATACCCCATGGGGAGTGCGAGCTGTGTTCCCGCTGTCATTCTGGCTTTCGGGGTCTTTAAGTATGATCTTCTGGATATGGGTGTCATCATCAGAAGGGGGACAATCTATTTCATTCTGGGTATAAATATAGGTAATGTGTTGGTGGGAGAGAGATATAATTGTTGAAAGTTTAATATATTTGATAGCTTATCATTGAGCATAGAAAATAATATTAAACTGGTTCAATATTATGAA
>CAITLA010000050.1 GCA_903893135.1 uncultured Syntrophaceae bacterium
AGAACCAAACTTAAAAAGAAAAAAGAGGCCGATAAAAGACCACAAAACAAAGAGGCCGAAGGGAATTGATAGCGGTGACTCCAGTGTAAAATTCTTTTTTTTGGAAAATATCAAGACTGTGATTATAAATAGATTAAGATAAAAGCAAATTTCTTTAATGGCGGTGGTATGCGGAAATGGATTGAAGAAAAGAAATATACAGGTTAGCACAAAAACACATTGAGCTAACCACTCAAAGGGTTTAAATTTGCCCATTATACGATTAAGATATTGCTTCATAAAACTCATTTTTTATGATGAACCGGTAATTTTTCTTAGGTAAAAGCAGGCTTGATCACCATTTTGGGAATTATTTAATTCCTCAGCCTTTTCTTCAAATACTTTTATATCGCAATCGGAAAAGATGGATCTCTTCGGATTAATATTATATGACCTTTCATCATTCAGGGGTATGTCTCTGAGGTATTGCTCACTTCCCCAAAATTGAAACCCTTTTGAATCATAATCAACATTTTCAATTATAAAGCCACATTTACTTATCAATAATTCAATACTTCTCACTGAATGCAAGAACAGATGCCGTGGAGCATCAAGTTGAACCCAGTTTGTCTTGTATGTTTGCCAGGCAAAAGATGATACCAGCGGTATTCTGATCAAAACCAAACCGTCAGGCTTGGTTTTCTGAAAAATATCAATTAACATCGACAGAGGATCGGGAACATGCTCAAAAGAATGGTGCAGCATGATAAAGTCAAACTGTTGAGTCAACTCACATAATTTTTTTTTGTAAATTCGTACCCCATTTTTATAAAATATATCTTCTTTAATGAAGGGATCAATTCCCGTCAATTTAGAGAAACCTCGATCTCTAAGACCCAAAAGGAGATCACCACTGCCACTGCCAACATCCAGTATCTCAAAGTTTAATTCTGGTTTCGCAGCCTTTAACCACAAAGGCAAATTTGGAGGACCACCAATTTTTATCAAGCATTTCCGTAAGATGCCTTTACTATGGAGGAAGTATTTGGTTCGCTGGCGTTTAATATACAAATTTATAAAGTTTGATTTCTTTACTGAGAGTTCAGAAAATGAAGAATAGTTTTTAGGGTAATATTTTTCCAGATTACTGGGAACTTCGGCGATCTGTAAACAACCACATTTAGAACATTCAAAGTATTCAAATTGATCGCGATACCCAAACATCATTTCACGCGCGAAATACGTCACATTACCGTGCGTATTGTTGCATATTTTGCATTCTGACTTCATTCTATCAATATTGCTCTTATCAATTTATTGCAGTCGTGACCGGGAGCTTCACTTGTCCCAATTTTTTAAATGCCTTTTTGGATAACATATCCGGCCCAATAATTCATCATATTAATAACCCGGCAAATGTGATATCTAATTAAGCCGTAAAAAGTGTAATCACCTGAGAACGCAAGAGATTTGGAGATTCCTGTTCATGAAGAGATGCTTTATCGGCAACCATCACAACAAAACATGGGGCAGGCAATTTACCTGACTGCCTTAGGAGTGTTGCTGCCTATCTACAGGTTGTTATCGTCTGATAGAGTACTTGAAAAATATTATCGGGTTATCATGAAATGAAAACCATTGGCGTTGTCATCGCTACTTACAATGGTCAGATATTCTTAAAAGAACAGATCGATAGCATCGTCGGTCAGACGCGACGTCCTTTAAAAATCATCATTGTCGATGATGTCTCAAATGATGGAACTCATGGAATCATAAGACGATATATGGAACAATATCCTGGAACGTTCATCTTCATTCAGAATGAAAGAAATCTTGGGGCAAAGGGCGCCTTTGAGATCGGGATATCTGCTTGCGACACGGATTATATTGCACTCAGCGATCAGGATGACATATGGGAACAGAATAAGCTTGAAGTACTATGTGATACCATGGAAACAAATAAAGAGGCTCTCTTATGCTTCCATGATATGAAACTGATAGATCACGAAGGAGAACCGATGGGCAAGAATTTCTGGGAGGCAGCCCCACTCCACGAACCATTGCCGGTAACAGGCGCCGAGGCGAGAAAGCGACTGGCGGACCTTTCCAATCCGGTTCCGGGGTGCACAATGTTTTTTTCTTCTGATCTCAAGAAACATATCCTGCCGATCCCGGCTTCGAAATGGGTAGGTCACGACTGGTGGATATCGGTTGTGGCATTTTTTCTCGCTGACCCGGTCTTTGTCAAGAATCCGTTGACGAGATACAGGCTCCATTCAGATCAGACAGCAGGAGTAGGTACGATTTTTAAAAAGGCCGATTTTGGAAAGAAGAAGTATTCTTTGCCCTTCAAAATTAAAAGAGAGGTTGAGAGGATTTTCAAAAGAGGTTATTCGCGGAAGAACAGGTTGCTGGAAAAAGATGTAAGAGCTATGGAGATGTCCTCAGCATTAATGGAGATGATAGAAACTTGTGAAAGATTAAACAGCCTTCCTGTTGACAAATCTGAGCTTCAACAGTTTAGAAAAAAAATTGAGGAGCGATTGACAAACCTTCATAAACCGTCTTGATGTGGAGAATTTCTCATCTCCTGCGATGGGCATTTGGGAAAAGCAGATATGACGCCATACAAAATTTCTTGCAAATATAAAATACAATAAATCTGAAATAAGAATGAGGATTAAATAAATATGAGGATTCTAATCACAGGAATTACTGGATTTGTCGGGAGTCATCTTGCAGAGTACATTATAAACAGAAATGAGAGGCATGATGTATTCGGTCTCTGCCGGTGGCGCAGTCCGCGGGAGAATTTATCCAACGTGTATGACAAAGTAACATTAGTTGAAGCCGATATTTGTGACATGGGCGCCTTAATCAGGCATCTTGAAGCCATTAAGCCGGATGTTATTTTCCATTTAGCTGCACAAAGTTATGTTCTGACAAGCTTCAATTCCTCCATACATACGCTCTGGTCCAATGTGATCGGAACGGCGAACCTGCTTGAAGCAGTGAGGATTAATAAGATAGATCCGATAATTCATGTTTGCTCATCATCGGAGGTTTACGGCCAGGTGAGCGAAGCGGATGTCCCGATCAGAGAGACCTGTCCGCTGAAGCCCGCATCGCCGTACGCTGTCAGCAAGGTCGGTGAGGACATGTTGGGGTTGCAGTATTTCTTGAGTTATGGGTTGAAGACGATGAGGACAAGGATGTTTACTCATAGTGTAAGTAAATGGACTCCAGTTATTTTAAGAGATCCCCGTAGTGGATTGATAGATATTAAATATATTTCTGAAATCAGAAGTATTTATAAAAAGGGTGGATACCAATCAGGAAAAATACTTGAGGATGGTACTCAGGCATGGGATATGTCAAGGTATGATTTAGAAGTGTGGAATGAGAGTAAATGGACAAAAATAAAACAGATATCTTGTCACCCACTTAATAATCATAAACTATTGGAAATAGCTTCTCGGGGCGGAGTGGTGGATGTTACTGACAACCATTCTATAATCAATACAAATGGAGATGAAGTTGAAGCAGGTAAATTAAAAATTGGGGATAAAGTTAAATTAACTTCACTCCCCAACATTTGTTTAACATCAATACCAGAAGAATTAGCTTGGCTTTATGGTTTTTTTGTTGCTGAAGGATGTGTTACTGGTGGTAGGATGCGTTTGGATAATACTGATGTTGATAAAATTATAAAAGCTCAAGGTATTCTGTTAAAATATTTAGCTACTGATAGTTACATATGTGAAAACGATGTGGAAGGTATTTATCGTCTTTCAATAAGAAAACCATTTAACTTGTCTAAGCGTTTTTATGAAGATTGTTATGCTTCTGATAAAAATAAGAAAGTACCGAAAATTATTTTAAATTCAGATTTCCAGACCAAACTATCATTCCTCGATGGATATAATGCGGGTGATGGTGAAGAAAGTAATGCGGTTAAAAGTAAGTTTTATAGATTTAAAACAAAGTCTCCTATTTTAGCCATGGGGTTGTGTTACTTGGTGGAATCTACGTTGGGCGTAAAATACAAGATTACGGTAGAGCATAGAAATGACCATAGATATTTTGAAGTCAGATGCCTATCTCAAACTGATACAGAAAACGGGAAGTGGTTAATTAAAGACGATAATAGTATAACTAAAATTACTCAGTTGAAATATACTGAAGAAGTTTGGGATTTTGAAACCGAAAACCATTGGTTTCATGCTGGTATAGGCGGGAACATTGTTCATAACACGGGGCCGCGGCGGGGTGATGTCTTTGCCCTTTCTTTCTTTGCAAAACAGATTGCCGCCGGCGAGCAAGGATTGAAAGAACCGGTCATTCACGTAGGAAATCTTAAATCGGTCAGGACATTCTGCGATGTGAGGGATGCTGTCAGAGCCTACTGGATATTGGTGAACGAGTGTAAACCGGGTGAGGTTTATAACATAGGCGGCAATAGAACAATGACTATCGGCGAGGCCTTGAATTTGCTTCTCTCCTTTTCTTCCATGAATTTTGAAATCCGGGTTGACCCCAAACTTTTGAGACCTTCCGATGTAACCTTGCAGATACCGTGTACAGATAAGTTCAGAGATGAAACGGGGTGGACGCCGGAGATACCGCTGGAAAAAACGCTGGAAGACATGCTGAACTACTGGCGTGATGAACTTTCACGGAATCCCTGGAAGGCGCTGACGGTTATCAAATAGGGCGGTATCCTCTTCAGATTGGACGGGCGGGGCGCGGCAAAGGAACCTCATACCCCCCGCATTGGCGTCGGCTGGGCGAAAAGGTGTGTTGAAAAAGTATGCCGCTTCTGGTATGAGAAAACTGGTCTGCGGGTTGTTATTGTCAGGGATTCCAATATATGCGGAGCGCGGATTTTGCCGGGACGGGAGAATCCTTGATGGTAACTTAAAGACTACCTGGCAGAGGGCATTTGCATGACCTTGCAAACGTGGTTTCAGAACAGGGACTGGTGGAGAAAATGAAAACGAAAAAGCACGATGCCATAGTACTGTCCGGTGCGGATGAGAAGGAGACCCTGCAAACGTTAATCAATCATTTCAAGAAATCTCCCCTGCCCGATGACGAGATACTGCCCAATCTCGGAATGTTTCTGACGTCCAAGGCGCTTTCGCGTATCCTCTTTTTCTATGAGCTATATCAGAAGATCGTCCACACTCATGGGATCGTAGCGGAATTCGGTGTGCGTTGGGGTCAGACGCTATCGGTCATCTCGGCGTTAAGAGGCATCTTCGAACCCTTCAACCGCCACCGGAAGATTGTGGGATTCGATACATTTGCCGGATTCGTCGGCCTGGGAAAGAAGGACGGAAACCTGTGCAAGTGCGTCGACGGCTCGTTCTCCGTACCGCCGGGTTATGAAGATTACCTGTCTTCTCTCCTTGCTCTCCAGGAGAAGCTGAACCCCATATCCCATCTGACAAAATTCGAACTTGTGAAAGGCAATGCCCTGGAGACCGTGCCGGCCTATCTGGAGAAGCACCCGGAAACCATAATCGCACTGGCTATTTTCGATTTTGATATCTACGAGCCCACGAAGGCAACCCTGGAGATCATCAGACCATATCTTTGCAAGGGAAGCATACTGGTATTCGATGAATTATGCGACGACATCTTCCCGGGCGAGACCATTGCCCTCCGTGAGACCCTGGGTTTGAACCAGGTCAGGATCAGGCGATTTCCCATGACAGCGAGAATATCCTATCTGGAGATAGAGTGATAGGTTTCTGCAAAGACATCAGGAAAGACATCCTGAGGATCGCCAAGGAGAGCGGACACGGTCATATTCCGACATGCTTTTCCATTGTGGAGATTCTCTGCGCCGTTTACGATACCATCCGCCACGATCCCGGACATCCTTCTTGGGATGAGAGAGATATTTTTGTCTTAAGCAAAGGACACGGATCACTGGCTCACTACTGCGTCCTCGCCCGCCACGGTTATTTCGGAATAGATGAACTCAGCTCCTTCGGCGCCTTCATGTCGGACTTCGGGTGTCATGCCGACCGTTTTAAGATACCTGGTATAGAGGCCTCCACAGGTTCCCTGGGGCACGGTATCGGCTTGGCCGTGGGGATGGCCCTCGGTCTGAAAATCCGGAAAACGGCGCGCCGCGTTGTAACCATCATAGGCGACGGCGAGGCAAACGAAGGCTCTGTCTGGGAGGCCGCACTGGTTGCCGATAACTTGAATCTGGACAATCTCACGATCATCTACGACGATAACCGGTCCCACGCGCGAGGTCTGCAAATCGTAAATCCTGCCGAAAAATTTGCCGCCTTCGGCTGTCATGTGACTGAGGTTCAAGGCCATGATACGGCAGCAATCAGTAAGGCACTCCGAAGCGAAAGCAACAGAGTTAAGGCCATAATTGCACATACCAGGAAAGGATATGGATGCCGCACCCTCATAGAGAATCAGTACGAGTGGCATCGCAAATCTCCCAACGACAAAGAATACCGGCTCTTGCTTGAGGAACTTGATGAGGAAGCAGTTTAAGGATACCGTAATGGAGCTTGCCAGTCGGGACGACAGGGTCGTTGTCATCCTGGGAGATGTGAGCGTGTATCTTTTTCAGGATTTTAAAGAGCGTCATCCTGACCGGTTCTACAACATGGGTATTTGTGAAAATACCCTGATCAGCGCCGCCGCCGGCCTGAGTTCCGTTGGGTTTCATCCCTTCGTCCACACTATCGCCCCTTTCATAACGGAGAGGAGCTATGAGCAGATCAAGCTTGATATGTGCTATAATGAATTTGGCGGGAACATCGTATCATGCGGCGCCTCCTTTGATTATGCATGGGACGGCGCTACGCATCATTGTTACACCGACCTGGCAATATTGAGGCTGCTCCCGCGTATGGAAGTCATACAGCCCGGCTCGCGAAAAGAGCTTGATGCCCTCATCAGGAGCCAGTACGACAATGGTAAGACGACATATTTCAGACTCTCGGACCACCCGCATTCAGTAGATCTCCCCGTTGAGTTCGGCAGGGGAGTTGTCATCAAGGATGTGTCGGCGCCCCTGACGGTGATGACAGCCGGTCCGCTGCTCGAAAGTGTTCTTGAAGCATGCAATGGCATCGACGTCAATATCGTCTATTTCCACACGCTCAAACCCATCGACAGAGAATTAATCGAGACATATAGGCACACAAAAATACTGGTTGTTCACGATGCATTCGGATTGTATGAGGCGATTGCCGAAATACCGCATCTCTCTCTTGCTTATCAAGGCATCCCTGACGCTTTCTGCAGTTGGTACGGGAATCTGCACGATATTCGAAAGAGACTTGGCCTGGATGTGGCCTCGATCCGGCAAAGAATTTTTCAGCACCTCAAGAACAGCGATTGATATATGTTTTACAGTAACAAAAAAGTGCTTGTAACGGGAGGAACAGGCTTTGTAGGGAGCCATATTGTCCGGGCTTTATTGAGAACGGGGGCATGCATACGTGTTCCCGTGCATGTGCGCCAAATGCAGGCCGACATCAGCAGTGTTGAGACTGTATTTGCTGACCTTATGCAGTGGGAGGGCTGCAGAGCCGCTGCCCGCGGCGTCGATTATGTCATCCATGCGGCTGGAACAGTCGGAGCGGCGGGTGTGAAAGATTACCAGTTGATGGAAGGCATAACAAAGAATCTCATCCTGACTGCCCATATGTTACAGGCGTCATGGGCGGAAGGCGTTAAGAAGATAGTTGTCTTTGGAAGCAGCACCGGATACCCTCCATACAGCCATCCTGTCAAGGAAGAGGAGATGTGGCTGGATGAGCCGCACCCCGCCTATGCGGGCTATGGGTGGATGCGCAGATATATTGAAAAGCTCGGAGAATATGTATCCGGACAGTCGGAATGCAAAGTAGTAATAATCAGACCATCAGCTGTCTATGGCCCGGGAGACAATTTTATGGAGAAAACGAGTCACGTAATACCGGCGCTGATTAAGAGATCCGTGGGCCGGGAAAACCCGTTCATTGTCTGGGGCACAGGGGATGAGGTAAGGGATTTTATCCATGTCGCCGATTTTGCAAGGGCGTGCCTGCTTGCTCTTGCTAAATGCAATGATTTTGATCCCATCAATATAGGCTCAGGCAAGGGAAGTACGATACGCGAGATCGTCGGTTTAATTCTCGACGCTGTCGGACACAAGGATGTTCAGATATTTTTTGACGGCACCAAACCGGCGACTATACCTTTCAGGATGGTGAGCATCGACAAAGCAAGACAGATGCTTGATTTTGAACCGCAGATCCCCCTTGAGGAGGGAATCAGGGATACCGTAGAGTGGTATATGAGCACCCTCACTCCGCCGATCAGATAGGATACGGCCTATGATATCCGAAACTATACTGAAAGAATTCGCTGCAAAAAATGTTCTTGTCACGGGCGGCTCCGGGCTTATAGGGCGGCAGGTAATTGACCTCCTTGCAGATGCCGGGGCGCGTCTCAGAAGTGTATCCATTGACCATATCATTGTAAACTCGAAGGCGGAGCATATAATCGGAGATCTCGCGGACTTTGATTTTTGTAAAGAGATTACCCGCGATATGGATTATATATTCCATCTTGCCGGAGTTCAGGGCACGGTGCAAACATCATCTTCGAAACTTGCCAGCCATTTTGTGCCGACCCTGATGATGAACACAAATATGCTTGAGGCGGCGCGATTGAGTAAAGTCAAAAAACTAGTCTATACCAGTTCAATAGGCGCATATGCTGAGGGTAGTATTTTGCGGGAGAGGGACTACAAGGTTGAGAGTATGCCGATGTCCTTTGCCGGATGGGCGAAGAGAATGGCGGAGCTTCAGATCTATTCTTATAAAATGCAATACGGGATAGAAACTTTTTCCATTGTCAGGTTGTCAAATATTTACGGTCCCGGAGACAATTTCAATCCTGATACAGCTATGGTGATACCATCGCTGATGTATCGTATATTCGCCGGTGAAGACCCTCTTGTTGTGTGGGGCGACGGCAGCGTGATCAGGGACTTCCTTTACAGCAGAGACGCCGCCGAGGGAATAGTGCTCGCCCTTCACCATGGGACGGCGGGCGGCTTTATCAATATCGGGAGCGGGAAAGGCTGTCAAATCCAGGAGATAATTAATGCATTGCAGTCGTTCATTAATTTCAATTATTCGTTTGATCCAGCCAAACCCTCCGGCGCTCCTGTGAGGGTAATGGACATCACGAAAGCAAAAGATCTGCTGGGATTTGTTCCATCAACGGACCTCACGACGGGATTGAAGCTTACATGGGAATGGTTCGTGAATCACCCGGAGGAATATAAGAAGAAAATGGATTATTTTTTTGCTGAGAGCGACTAAGTAGATTATTTCATTATTAATTGTCATATCGACCGAAGGGAGATATCTTTTAGTTTTACCCCCCTACAAAAATTTCTCGCTGCCCCTTCGCGACGCTCAGGGCTTCGGCTCACCGAAATGACAATAGCACATGGAAATTTCTGAACTGTGGCATAAAACACGTAACCGAATTTATGAACCAGTGTACTAAGGTGACAGCGAAGAAGATCAAAATCGGACTGGTTGAGATCGGGGATTCTTTTGGTGGACAGTACTATTTCCCGTATTCAGTTGGCATCCTGAGGGCCTATGCGGAAAAAAAAATTGCACCCGATGTAATTTATAAATTCCTTCCGATCATTTATAAGCGGGGCAATACTGAAAGGCATATCGAGAATCTCTGTAAAGCGGATATAATTTTTTTTAGTGCGTATCTTTGGAACTTTAAGGCGAGTCTTGAGATTGCACGGAGGGTCAAGTGGGAGAGGCCGGAGATACTAATTGCGTTCGGAGGGCCGCAGGTTCCGGAGTCAAAGGAAAAGCTGTCCGCATTCCTGCGGAAATATCCTTTCATCGACATAGCGTCATTCGGCGCGGGTGAGATACCCTTTTTAAGGATCATAGAGAGGCATCGGGACAGGAGATGGGACGTTGTGCCCTCAATAGGATACCGACGGCCTGATAATTCCATAGCGTTTAATAAATTCAAAGAGAATATTCAAGATATCAACGAGATCCCCTCTCCGTATTTATCAGGCATATTTGACGAGCTTATAATGGACAATCCTGAAGAGATATGGCAGGGGAGGATCGAAACAAACAGGGGATGTCCTTTCACCTGTGCTTTTTGCTACTGGGGGAAAAAGTCAGAGCGGACGATCAGACAATTTGACCTTGACAGAATTTGCAACGAGATCGACTGGCTCGGCAAGAACAAGATAGAGTTTGTCTTCTGCTGTGATGCAAATTTCGGCATACTAAATAGAGATTTTAATATAGCGAGAAAAGTTGCTGACAGTAAGATGGCCGTGGGCTATCCCAAGGCATTTTCAGTTCAAAATACAAAAAATTCTAGAGAGAGCATACTCAATTTGCAAAAAATTCTCAACGATGCGGGACTTCAGAAAGGCGTCAACCTCGCCCTGCAGTCTCTGAATGAGGAGACGCTGAAATACATCGGGAGAAGCAATATTGATAATAAGACATATACTGAACTGCAGAGACTTCTTACGAAGAGCAATATTCCTACGTTTACCGATCTAATTATCGGCCTGCCGGGGGAAACGTATGAATCGTTTACAAAGGGCGTGTCGGAAATTATAGCGAGTGGTCAGCACAATCGTATTCAGTTCATTAATTTAACGATCCTCGAGAATACGCTGATGGCTAAGCCGGAATATCAGAAAGAGCACGGCTTGAAGATAGTGGAGACAGAACTTATACCTCATCATTCATCTCTTGACATGAAAGAAAGCATCATTGAGACTCAGCGCCTTGTTACCGCCACGCGATCTATGCCGGAGGAGGACTGGAAAAGAGCAAGGGTATTTTCATGGATGGCGTCTTTGCTGCATTTCGACAAGTTATTGCAGATCCCTTTCATTGTCCTTCACGAGGTATGCGGAATTGCGTATAAAGATCTCATTGAGATCTTCATGAAAAGGCAAGGAGGCCAGACCGTGCTCGCCGATATTTTATCGGTCTTCGAGGAAAAGGCTGCCGGCATACAAGCGGGAGGCAGTGAATACAGCAAGTCGGAAAAGTGGTTGAACATAACTTGGTATCCTGATGAATTGATGCTGATAACCATGAGCGCAGAGGGCAGAATAGAGAAGTTTTACAATGAGGCAGAGGAGCGGTTGCTGTCATTTACGAAGGATTATGCCGGCATGATCGAGCCTGAAATAATCTCAAATGCAGTGCGCCTGAACCGTTCCGTGTTGAAACAGCCTTTCTTCACTGAAGATATCACTGTCAAATGCAGTTACAACATATGGGAAATCTATCAGGCAGCGCTTAGAGGTGCACATGCGGCGCCGGTAAGGGGCGGTTTTACAAACTCGATTGACAGGACGACGCAGCATTGGACGAGTAGGGAAGAGTGGTGCCGCGAAGTAATATGGTACGGGAACAAGAGAGGCGATTATATCTATTCTGTTAAGATATGAAGAAAAATGTTTTCTTATAAGAGAAGGTGAATTCAATGATTGATTCCGCGAAGAGAAAGTTCATCCTTTCCAAAGGAAAACCGGAGCCGAAGCATGTGCCCTGGTGGGGTGAACCAAATTTTGGAGGCTGGTATACGGAAGCGGAGATAGATGCTGTTGTCAAAGCGATACGTGGCTCCATGCACTGGTCGGAAGGTTTTGGTCACGGAGGGTCTGCCCGTGAAATCGAGGAATTTGAAAATGCCTTTGCGGAGTATTGCGGCGCCAAGCACGCAATCGCTATTACCAGCTGTGGCGTAGGTTTGGATATCGCAATGATGTGCCTGGATCTGGAACCTGGAGACGAGGTAATAACGCCGGCCATAAATTATAAGGCGTCACAAATGGCGATACTCGGACAGAGAGGGGAAGTAGTCTTCTGTGATATTGACTCCAAAACATTGAATGTTGATCCGGAAGACGTAGAGAGAAGAATAACACCGCGCACCCGTGCCATATGTCCCGTTCACTTGACCGGACTGTCCGCGCCTATGGATGAGTTATTGGACATTGCTGAGCGTCATCCTCATTCCATGCACGGCCCTCTAAAAATTATCGGGGATGCGGCGCGAGCTTGCGGGGCGGGTTATAAGGGAACAAAGGTCGGCGCCAAAGGATGGCTTACAGCCTTCAGTTTTCACAGCCAGAAACTGATGACTACGCTGGGGGAAGGCGGCGCTATTACCACAAATGATTCCAGGCTTGCGGAGAGGATCCGTGATATAAATCATTTCGGCGGAGAACATGGATGGGGTTCCAATTACAGGATGAATAAGGTGCAGGCGGCAGCGGGACTTGTGCAGCTCAGTCGCCTTGATGAAATGAACAATAGACGACGGGTTGTTGCCAATCGACGCAAAGAACTGTTGGAAAGCGCGGCAGAACTGGTTATGCCTTATGAACCGCCAGGGTATGTGCATGTCTACTACGTGTATCCCATACTGGTGCAACCTGAGTGGGCTGGTGAAAAGCGTGATAAGATTCTCTCCATGATGGAGAAGAATTTTGGGATCGTCTGCAGTGTTACTAATCGTCCGACATACTTGCGGTGGCCTTATGTTGCGGAGAAGTGCGGCAACCCAAAACTCAAAGTATCCGAGGATATCGGCCAGAGGCTGTTTTGTCCTCCGCTCCATCCGCTTTTAAATGAAGAGCAAGAGCTATATATCTGCGCCAGCTTACTGGAAACGATAGATATAATTAAAAAGGAGAGTTAATGGCAACTTTCCACAGGGCTGAAGAATTGAAGCGTGCCCTGGGAGCGCTCCCTCAGGTGGCTTCCGTAGACGAAATCAAGGTCGAGAACGATATTATCAAGCACGTAACCCTCGAGGCCGAATCAATAGGCAAAGTAACGGTTCACCAGTTGGACGTAAATGACGCGGCGGGGCTCTTTGATTTCTACTCCCACGGCCTTTCCGAAAAGCCGAGACGGCAGTTCGCCCCCTATCCGCTTTTCCACACGCCGCCGGTTTCTGCAGATGAACTGGCTTGTAGAATAGCGGATTGGAAAAGGGAGAATGATTGGACGGCGGTAAATCTGGTTAAGGACAGGCGTATAATCGGGTTCGGACTGCTGAAGAGATTCAAATCAGAGCAGGTAACAAGCGCCATAGTGATCCGGGATGAATTTCTGAAAAAAGGGTTGGGCTATCTGCTGCAAAATATTATCATTGAACAGGCGCGCTTGCTGAATTTAAAAATGTTCCATGTCAAGGTAGTGTCGGACAATCTGGCCTCCGTGCGTCTTCATGAGAAATGCGGATTCAGACAGACAAAAGTACTTCCCTCTGCCATATACGAGGAAATCTTTAAATATCTAAGCGATTGTGACAGGATGGATGGCGGTGAAGCGGTGGAGAGGCAGCTTATCGAAATGGCTATAGAGTTGGGGTCTACGACTGAAATGGATAAGTCTTTTAGTATCGATGATAGTGCCGGTGCGACAGATTCTAAAATGATGAAAAAAAATTCAAGAGGTAAACATGGAAGTATCAAAAACAGGACTTGACGGTGTCTTATTAATAAAACCGCCGACAGTATTTGAGGATTTGCGAGGGTCTTATGTAGAATTGTACAACGAAGACCTATATGCAAAAATGGGAATAACTGTTAAATTCATTCAGGATGACATTTCTGTATCCTCACAAAATGTGCTTCGAGGGATTCATGGCGATAATAAGACGTGGAAGCTGATCTCATGCCTGCATGGAAAATTTTATCTGGTAGTGGTCAACTGGAACGATGGCTCTCCACAATTCGGTAAATGGGAATCGTTTGTCTTGTCCGACCGTAATAGACTGCAAGTCCTGGTTCCGCCCGGTTTTGGGAATGGGCACCTGGTGCTAAGCGAACTGGCAATCTTTCACTACAAGCAGTCCACATACTATGATCGTGCCGGCCAATTTACTTTATTATGGAATGATCCTCAACTGAATATATGGTGGCCGATAAAAAATCCCATAGTATCGAAAAGAGATGCAGGTTGCTGACAGTAGGTACGTGTCACGACAACCTCTTCTCGTACCCATATCCAGTTATCTGAAATTATCATAATAATATATTTTCCTTTGAGATTGACGATGGCATTGCAAATTAGAAAGGCCGTAGCCGAAGATATTCCAGAGATAATGCGGCTGTTTAATGCGTACACAACTCCTCCTAAATCAGCATATTTTTTCCAGTGGTGGAACAGCATCCCCTCTGTGACATTTTGCGCGGAATACGCGGGTGAAATTGTGGGGATGTTTGTTGTGTTGAGAAGGAAACTCATCAATAATTTAAACTGTGGAGTATTGATGGGATTGATCGTTGAAAGTGAGTGGAGGGCGAGAGGTCTCTTCAAGGAATTAGGCGATAAGGCCATGAGCCATTATGATGACATAGATTTATTTTGTTGTTTGACAAATATCGCCGGTAAGAAAGCGCTTGAGAAAAATTTCAATTTCAGTACTATTGGGACTGTGGAAACCATGGTTATTGCCAGTAATGCTTATACAAATATGGATGTCGAGTGTCAGTATAATGTTTGTACTCCGATTGCGTCAAATACAAAGTTTAACAATTTTAAATTTGAAAATGAAGACGTCGTGATGTTTTTGGCCGACGAGGATTTTCGTCGGTGGAGATTTGCACTGCATCCGCGTTATTCATTTCAAATGATTCATACTGATGCGAATGATTTTGTTATTACGAACAAATATTGTGACAATGAAACTAAAATAAGATATGGCGATATCGTAGATTTTGAAACTGAAGCGTTGGAGGAAGGCCGTCTGATAAATTTGTTTAATGCTGCGTACTTGAGCTTGGCAAAAGATGTAGATAGGGTAACCATCCAAGCAATTCCGGAAAGTTTATTACACGGGGTTGGTCAAAAGATGGGTTTTGTAGAAAGTAATCTTAGACACTATTTTTGTGTTAAGGTCAAAGAGCCATACAATGAGTATCTCTATAATGCTTCAAAATGGCTTCTCAAGTGGGGAGACTACCTGAGATGATTGATTTACTTTTAATTAATCCAAGTCTGGATTGGAAGTTGGAAAGGGAGAAAAAGTTGGTTGCGCGGTTGGAGCCGGATGTTCCTTACGGAGAAGCTCCCAATATTGGAATAGCCTATCTATTGGCATCGGCCAAGCAAGCGGGGATTAAGGTACGGTATTGCGATATGGTAGCCGATGGGATCTCAGGGGATGGCCTAATTGCTCTCATCAAAAAAGAAAGACCCAGCTTGATCGGGTTCACGGCTTTTACGGTGCAGATTAATGCTGCCGGTATTCTGGCATCCGAGATAAAAAAAGTTCCCCCTAATCAGACAATTATGGTTGGCGGTTGTCATGCGAGTACGATTCCCGTACAAACGTTGGAGGAGTTTCCGGCTTTTGACTTTGTGGTCTGCGGCGAAGGTGAGGAGACAGTGCGAAGGGTTATTGAATCAAATAATGGTTTTGATTCGCTGCCCGGGGTAGTCACCCG
>CAITLA010000051.1 GCA_903893135.1 uncultured Syntrophaceae bacterium
CGCGAGGGATTTAAAAGGTGAAGACGAAATATTGCAGTTTAGTCCATCTGCCTGTAGTTCTTGCTATGCGTTGCCTCAAAACAAATTTATTCCAAATGTAGAATGCTGTCTTATTAAGAGCTTTGCATAATGCAAACGGTCATTGCGAGCGAAGCGAAGCAATCTCATAATCCAGTAATATTTGATGAGATCGCCACGTCGTTTCCCTCCTCGCGATGACCCGTGGATAATTATGCAAAGGTTTATTATTGGAGGTTCTGTTCCGACCCTCTGCCGCCGCTAATGGTCTCGATAATTTCCCGTCCATAGAGTCTTATCTTTTCAGGAGAAAGTGTCCCCGTCTTCCTCAGCATTTCCATGGAGGATGCCTCGGATATTGCTAAGTCAAGCAGTGCCTGATCGGGCAATATCCTGAAGCGTGCCATGTTTGTCTTCTTTGCCTTCTGGAAACGCCAGCGGTAGAGGTTGAGTAAATGATGCTTCTGGTGCGCTGAAAGGGAGTCGTACCCCTTGATACCGTTGCATGCCTGAGGGTTGAATAATTTCTCGTTCCATGTCACAGCGGCGATCTTGTCAAAAGCCCTTGCCGCTTTTCTCTTGAGACTCTTCAACTGAATTTCAGACTCAAGCCTCCGGTACAGTGCAGTGAGGTGGGCTGTGTCCTCTACGGCATAGTGTATCTGTTCTTCCGTCAGGGGGCGGGTTTCCCATTTGGAACGCTGCATTTTTTTATCTTTCTTGAGTTCCATGTCGAGATACTGGCTTATCAATGTCGAGAGTGAAAGATTGTGACAACCCAGGATGGATGCTGCCTGATGTGTGTCAAAAATATTCTTGAATTCAAACCCATAGTCCCTTTTTAGGAGCCGGATATCGTTATCACCGGCGTGCATGATTTTGAGGATTGCAGGATCTGTGAAAATCTTTCCTAAGAAGAAAAAATCAAGGCTGCCCAGAGGGTCGAAGAGGTAAGTCCTTCCACCCGCATCTATCTGAATTAAACAGAGGACTTCGCGAAAATATCTGAAGGAATCATACTCTGTATCAACACAGACAATGGATGCATTGCCGATATTCTCTTTTGCCTCATCCATTCTTGCCTGTGTATCGATCCAGACCCATTGGTTATTCATGTCAATGCTTCCCTGCGTGTGAGTTGCTCCCTATCTTAAAACAACTATTAACTGAAGGGAGGCTCAACCACGAATTGCCGAGAATGTCAAGCTAATTCACTTTTCCAATTGACAAGGCAAATTGCTTTGGCTTATAGTGCGCCTTCTAAAAAACGGGCTCCTGTTCTCTCTTGGGAGTAGATGTGACTTAAACGGCAGCAGAGGCAGAATCCCCCGGTAAGGAGAACTAAATGAAGTATACCAAATCAAATTTAACGCGTGGATACGCCAATAAGATTCTCACTATCGATCTTCATACTGGTGCGATAGATGCGAAAGGCCTTGATTCACGTGCGAGGGATTATTTCGTCGGGGGGAGAGCCCTGGGCTTATATCTACTCTACAGGCGAATAAACCCGAATACGAGCCCCTACGCTCCGGAGAATCCATTGATCTTTTCCCCGGGGCCACTGGCAGGTGTCCCCAATTTCCCCGGTACGAGCAAATGCATGGCCCTCTCTCTGTCTCCCCACACGGGAATCCCGGGGGTATCGAATTTCGGCGGTCATTTCGGGGCCAACATGAAATTCGCCGGGTTTGACGTAATTGAGATCACGGGCAAATCGGAAAAAGACGTTTTTATTGTCATCGATGGGTTTAAAAATGAAGTAACGATTATTGAAGCGCCGAAGATAGAACACGTCTTTGAGCTGGAGAAATTCATTGCCGATAAATTCACACAAGAAGGCTATGACAAAAAGAACATGGCCTTTGTTACAACCGGCATAGGCGCGGCAAGTACGACATATGGATGTATCAACAGCCATTATTATGACCCTACGAAAACGACGAACGGCCAGAAGGGGCTTTTCAGGACGAAACAGGCAGGAAGAACCGGCCTTGGCTCGGTGATGGTCGATAAAAAAATACGGTCCGTCATCGTCATGGCGGAATATCCGCATGGCGAAAATCCTTATGGCGCAGCAGACTGGGAGAAGGCGAAAAAGGCGGGCTCGAAGCTTTCCAAGGTTGTGAGGGAGGTTGATCCGGTATCCTTGAAAATGTACCGCAAGGGAAGTGCGGGGCTCATCAGTTTCATGAATAAAGAAAATTACAGGTCTCTGCCGGTCAAGAACTACCAGTATGGTTCCGATCCCAGAGCGGAACAGATCAGCGGCAAATTTTACGCAGATAACCTCTTCGATCATAGAGGGATGGACGGGTGTTACCCCGGCTGCTCTTTGCGGTGCACTAAGGGAGGCTGGGTTACCATATCGGTGGGTGATCAAGAAGGCAGGAAGGTCTGGGTCGATGGGCCTGAGTATGAGACAGCGTGCGGTTTCGGATCGAATTTAGGCATATGGAATGCTGAAGCCGTCATGGAAGCCAACTGGCATTGTGATAACTATGGGATCGATACCATAACTGCCGCTGTTATTATGGGCTTTTTGATGGAGTGCTTCCAGAGGGGTTATCTCACGAAGGACGATACGGGCGGTTTGGAACTCATATGGGGAAATGAAAAAGCGATGCTCAGTTTCCTGCACCAGATTAGCAATCGGGAAACAGAGTGTGCCAGGGAAGCGGGAAAAGGGATGCGGAGCGTGCTGGACTGGGTTTCCCGCAGGTATGTTAAAAGAACGGGCCGCGAAAATCCCAAGAAGGAACTCATGAAATTTGCCATGCAGGTTAAGGGCCTTCCATTTTCTCTTTACAGGACGCACAGGTCTCTGTGCATGCAGGCGTCATATGCGGCAGCCAGTGATATAGGGGCGCATCACGCCGCGGCATGGCTGATTAAAGCAGATCTCCTCGGTGCTTTTCCTTCTTTCAAAGACAAAGCTAACGCCCTTATAACCTATCCCAGGGTTCGTCTCGGCAATGACAACCTGGGTCTCTGCAAACTTCCCTGGGTGGATGTCTTCAATCCGGATTCGGAAAAAATGAAGAACACCGATATATACATAAACCCTGCCTCCCAGGAGCTGTATGCGGAGTTCTATAACGGTATGCTGGGTGCCAACCTCACCTGGGAGAAGATCTACGAGCGGACAGACAGGGACATAAATTTGCAGAGGGTCATGAATGCCATGATCTTCGGTGAAAAAACAGGCGAGCATGACTGGGTGCCTGACCGGGCAATAGGGCCTACAGATGATGATCTCTATGATGCCGAGAAGGATTTCCACGATGCGGAAGTAAGCAAAATATCGGGGAAGCCTCTCGAAGACGTAGAGAAAATGCATACGAACGATAAAAGGGAAATCCTGATGAACTTCAGGAAAGAACAGCTGCAAAAATTGATACAGACGTACTATCGCGAGCGGGGCTGGAATGCGAACGGGGTGCCGAAAGTGGAGACCCTGAAACAGGTCGGGTTATGGGAGTTCCTCAACAAAGAAACACAAACGAAAATTACCGAAATGAACAGCTGAGCATATACATAAATAATACGTTATTATCATCCCCCCTTGCACTGATCCAAACTGATCATCCGTCTATGGACAATGGAGGATGCCTTTTAAAGGAGAGGCAACACATTTGCGAAAGCAGAACATAAGAAATATTGTTATCATTGCCCACGTTGATCATGGTAAAACGACCCTCATTGATGCCATGCTCAAGCAAACTGGCACCTTCCGGGAGAATCAGGAGATCGCAGAGCGGGTGATGGACTCGATGGATCTCGAAAGGGAGCGGGGGATTACCATCATGGCGAAGAATACGGCCATATGGTACGAAAATATCAAGATCAATATCGTTGATACGCCCGGGCATGCGGATTTCGGCGGTGAGGTTGAACGCAGCCTGAATATGGTCGATGGGGCCATTCTGCTGGTCGATGCCAGTGAGGGACCGCTTCCGCAGACACGATTTGTCGTTAAAAAAGCCCTCGCAAAAAAGCTGCCCATTGTGGTCGTCATCAATAAGATCGACCGCGGTGACGCCCGGATCGAGGAGGTCATTAATGAGGTTTACGACCTTTTTATCGATCTCGATGCGAACGAGAGGCAGATCGAGTTTCCCATCCTCTATACCAACGCAAAACGGGGCATTGCCCATCTGAAGCAGGGAGATCAATCGGAAGATCTCAAGCCCCTGTTTGACACCATCTGTTCCACCATACCAGGTCCTGCTGCCGATGATGCACAGATTCCCCAGTTCCTGGTTACGAATCTCGATTACGATCCCTATGTGGGGCAGATTGGCATCGGGCGGTTGATCAACGGAATGCTCGCGATGAATCATACATATGCCCTTTGCGGAGAAAATGCGATCACACCAGGTGTCAGGTTTTCCGCCCTTTATACGTTTCACGGTTTGAAGAAAAAACAGGTGGATGTCGTCGAGGCCGGTGATATCGTCGCTGTTACCGGCGTCGAGGCCATCAGTATCGGCGATACGATTACATCGCAGGACAATCCCATGCCGCTTCCCCGGATACTTATAGATGCGCCGACAGTCTCCATGATCTTTTATGTCAACAACAGTCCCTTTGCCGGCAGGGAAGGAAAGTATCTGACGTCGCGTCATCTGCTTGAACGTTTGGAAAAGGAGAGTTTCCGGAACGTAGCGCTGAAACTCAAACCATTGGAACGTAAGGACGCCTTCGAGGTCTGTGGGCGGGGAGAGCTGCAGATGGCCGTGCTGATCGAGACCATGCGCCGGGAAGGCTATGAGCTCATGGTATCGAAGCCAAACGTTATCACGAAAAAAGAAAATGGCAAAACATTAGAGCCTGTGGAGCGCGTTTTTATCGATATCCCCGAAGCGTTCGTCGGCATTGTGACGGAAAAACTTTCGGTGAGAAAAGGACGCATGGTCCACCTGATCAATAAGGGAAGCGGCCGGGTCAACCTGGAGTTTCTTGTTCCCTGCCGCGGCCTCATCGGTTTCCGCAGCCATTTTCTGACGGATACCAAGGGGGCGGGTGTGATGAATACGCTCTTTGAAGACTATCAACCGTGGTTCGGGCCGATCCCGCAGCGGGCAAGCGGCGCTCTTCTGGCCGATAGAAGCGGCAGGGTAACGACCTATGCCAGCCTGGCCATGGTGGACCGCGGTGAACTCCTCGTTGAGGTGGGAACCGAGGTTTACGGCGGGATGATTATTGGCGAACGCAATCGCACCGGTGATATGCCGGTGAATATTACCAAAGAAAAGAAACTCACAAATATCAGGAGTTCGACGGCGGAAGCGACCGTGACCTTAAGGCCGCCGCGCCCGCTGTCCCTGGATCAGTCCATTGAATTTATCGCCGAGGATGAACTTGTAGAAATAACGCCACAATACATACGCCTGCGGAAGATGGAGCTTGATCCCAATAAACGGGGATCGAAGCGCAAGGAAGATAATAATCCGTAAACGCCGAAATGACTCATCCCCCCCTGGCCTGATCCAGACGGATCATCCGCCAGGATGGACAAGGGGGGATGCTTCAGAAGGTTCTTATCAGTTTGCAGGTCTCTTTATCAAAACCTACGATCTCAAACAATTTCTCCATATCTAAATGCGTCCGGAAGTGTTTGGCCAAAAGGTCATACTGGTGATCTTTAAAATTGGATGCACCGCCGGTGTCGCGATCGTTTTCACCGGGTTTATAGTTGGTGCAAATTGCTTTCAGAAAACCATGCCTGAAGCCGGGCGTATCAAACAACCCGTGGAAATAGGTACCCCAGACCCTTCCCTCCGGACTTGAAGCCCCATCGAAACTGTCGTCTGGTCTTTCGTTTTTGGACAGGATACGTATCACGGGAAGCACATTGCGACCGTGTTCTGTGATGCCCATGTGTATCTCGTAACCTTCTACATTTTCTCCACTGCGTTCCCAGATGCCTTTGGAACGGCACAGTATCTTTTCCCTGTGCAGGGTTGTTTCGACATCCAGAAAGCCAAGACAATATGTCTCTCCCGGTGTCCCTTCAATGCCGTAAGGATCACGGATCAGCTTTCCAAGCAACTGGTAGCCACCGCATATGCCGCCGAGGTGGCCGCCGTCACGGACGAATTCTGCGAGGTGAGTTGCCCAGCCTGTATGCCTGAGCCATTCCATGTCAAAGCGGCTGTTTTTCGTACCAGGGATAAAGACCGCGTCGTACCCATAGAGGGGCCGGGGTCGTGCAAGGTAGTGGAGATTAATGGATGCGTTACGCTCGAAAGGATTGAAGTCCGTAAAATTGGAGATGTGCGGTAACCGGATGACACCAATGTTCACTTTTCCCGGTTCCGGACCGGACGGCGGGTCAATCAGGTAATCGAGCGGTAGGCCGTCTTCAGAGTCTATTTCAATGTGATGAAAATATGGAACGAGTCCCAGGACGGGAAGACCGGTTTCGCCTTCGATAAATTCAATGCCAGTTCTGAAAAGATCCGGGTCGCCGCGGAAGCGGTTGATGATGATGCCCGCCACCCGCCGTCTGTCTTCTCTGGGGATCACGTTCAGTGTGCCGATAACCTGGGCGAAGACACCGCCCCGGTCTATGTCGGCGACCAGAATGACCGGTGCATCGGTGGCATGTGCCATGCGGAAATTCACAAAATCACGGGATCGCAAGTTGACCTCGGCGCAGGAGCCGGCGCCTTCCATGAAGATAAGGTTGTACAGAGTCCTGAGGCGTTCCAGACTGGCCAAGGCCTTTTCATAAAGGTAGTTTGTGTCGGAAAAGTATTCCTTTGCTTCCCTGTTTCCCATGGGTTGTCCGTAAAGGACAACCTGGGCGCCTGTGTCTGTTGATGGTTTGAGAAGGACCGGATTCATATCCACGTGTGGGGCTATCCGCGCTGCCTCCGCCTGAACAATCTGAGCCCGCCCCATCTCTCCGCCCTCGGGTGTGACGTAGGAGTTGTTGGACATATTCTGGGCTTTAAATGGCGCGACATGAATGCCAAGATCGTTGAAAATACGGCAGAGGGCCGCTACTACGATGCTTTTCCCTACATCCGAACCTGTTCCGAATATGGCGACGCATTTTGCTTTGCGATGTTGTTCTATCGTCTTCATCTCTAGATTCTATCAGTAAATTATCAATATCCTTGACTTAAGAATATTGTCTCTTTCAAGTCCCCCTTTGCAAAGGGAGACTGTGTCATAATAGGGAAAAATGTCATTCCGGTGAACCGAAGCCCTGAACATAGTGAAGGGGAACGTGAGGAATCTTAAAGTGCTAAATTTATTCAAATCAAGATTTCTCGCTTCGCTTCGAAATGACATAAAAGCTGATTGTGACACAGTCTCCTTTAGAAAAGAGGGGGGTCACAGTGTTTAAGTCAATGACATTGAGTAAAGCATTATACAAAGCGACTCATAATATCCAGAGACTGATTAAACGCTCTTTCATCGAAGATTTCCATCGTTAAAACCCTGGAATTTTTCGAACCGCTTTCCAACTTATCCATGAGGGTGGTCAACAAACCGGCGGGTAAGAAGGACAGGCTGCGGTGGTCATGTCCGTCCTCAATTCCATGAAGATGGAGCACCCGTGTCCGCGGTAAATAGCGGTCAAGGTAATCTTCCGGCGCATGCCCGCAAAGAAGGAGATGGCCAATATCCAGGCAGACGCTCAGTCCATAATCACTGACAATGTCTTCTATAAGAGTATAAGAATAGTCAAGTGTCTCCACGCACAGATCGCGTGGATTAACATACTGAAGGAGCCTCTCCACAGAGCGCCGGTGTCCGTCCATCCAGCGTGCAAGGTCCGGCGAGGGGCTTTCACCCGGATGATCACCATGGAAATGGACGACATAGGCAAAGGGCGAAAGCGGTGCGGTGCGCTCGATCACGCGGAGGCATTTGTCCACAGATCGCTGCCGCACAGACTCATGTTCGTGTCCCATCCATGTGTCAAGAGGCAGATGGATGGTGTATGTCAGATCAGAGCGATCTGCCATCTCCTTCAGCAGCTTTACCGTGGCGGCATCCGGCAAATTGCTGATTTCATCCGATTCAAAGAGTACCAGTTCGATGTCATCCACCTTGTCCTCCAGAAAGTTAACATTCGCCAGGAGATCCGCCGGAATGATGTATGAGGTCGTCCCCAAGCGGAAGGGGAATCGGTTCTTCAGGGAATGATATTTATTAGAAGGCAAAAGAAATGCCCCCCTTATAGGTGATCCCCGGCATGGGGTAGTAGGTACTGGGAGCCCCCGCTCCATATCCCGGGACATTGTACGAGCCAAATGACGAATATTTTACATCGGCCAGATTCTCCACACCTAAGAATACCGTCATGTTGACTTTTCCAAAAGACGGCTTGTAAGAAAGATAAAGATTGAAGAGGGTGTAAGACTCCAGCTTCTCGGAAATGTTGGTGTCGTCTTGGGATAAAAAAGCATCACCCACATAGCGAACTTCGGGACGCAACATCAGATTATAGGGCAGGTAGATCTCCACACCGGCATTCGCCATCCTGTTGGGTACGAGGGGCAACTCCTTTTTATTGTTAGGGCCATTTTCATAGGTGGCCATATGATAGGTGAAATTGCCGTAGAGCTTGGCCCGTTTTTCCCACAGATAGGACAGGGAAACCTCTGCACCATCATGGCGCGTTTTTCCTGCATTTTCATTATGACCCGTCGGATATACACCGACGTAATGGATCTCATCCTCCATATCGATCCTGAACAGGGTCAACCCTATTTTCAGATTATTGAGAGGGTAGAATTCCGTCCCCACTTCTGTACTGATCCCCTTTTCCTTTTCAAGGTTCTTCAAGAACCCACCACCACCACCATTAAAATATGCCACTTCCTCAAGAAAGGGAATGCGATAAACAGTGGAATACTTTCCGAAGACCTTCGATTTCTTGCCCACAAGCCAGGTCAGTCCCGCTTCGTAAGCCTCGGCATTGTAGGTTTTTTCCTGGTCCGTAAAGTTATTGGCCGGCGTCACCGTGTCCGTGTTAGACCCCTTGATGGTTGCCCGTTCTGACCGATACCCGGCATTCAGAATCAGGCTTTTCAGGAGACTAAATTCATCCCGGATGTAGTATCCAAGGCTGTCCCTTGTGAAATCTGCCCAGCCTGTTCTTGTATTCCTCTCCCGGTCACTGTAAAATTCCTTCTTATACGGTTCGTTGTAATAATCCAGACCAAGAACCAACTTGTTCTTGAAGCCGAAGACTTCCTTCGCCAGTATGTATTTCGGAGTAATGCCGTACGTATCCATCTTGGTATTTGAGAACTGAGACCATGACGTCATATCAGTCTGAATATCCTTATTGCCATAAAGAAAATTGATATCAATTTCCCCCATGGACCCTAAGATATACTTTATGCCCAGATTGACGTTTGCATATTTATCCGAACCGTCATCATTGGTAGCTGCGACATTAAATAATGCCGGTGTTGCCGGCTGGTACTGTCGCCTGTCCTGCTCCATCTGGACCTTCGTGAGGTAGCCAGGCATCTGATAATCTGTTTTGTTGAAGGATAGTCCCAGAGAAATATTGAACAACTCGCTTGCGTCGTACCCTACATTTAAGCCCCCTCCCTGTGATGATAATTTCGATCGTTCCCGGTAGCCGAAGGCAAAATTGTTTTCTCCATTCAATGCGTAGGTCCATTTGTCCACAGCACCGGTTACACCAGCCCGTTCATTATGGAGACCATAGCTTCCGGCTATGACGGAGGCATCGAATTTCGGTTTGCCCTCTCCTTTTTTGGTGATGATGTTTATGACGCCGCCAACGGCTGCGTCACCATAGAGAACACTACTCGCTCCGCGGACGACCTCGATCCTTTCAATGTTATTCAAGGGAATCTGCAGCCAGTTGATGGAAGACATGTCGGGCCGGTTCAGGCGCCTGCCATCGAGCATGATCAGGGTCTTTCCAAAGGGATTATCCCCACCGAAGCCACGCAAGTCTATGAGAGATTGAGAGGCATTGCCGCTGTAATTCCGAAACTGAATGCTCTCCAGCTTATCCAGAACTTCAACAACATTGGTTGCCCCTGATTTTTCAATGTCCTTGGCGGTGATAACGGAGACATTTGCAGGGATATTACGAACCTCTTCTGTATCTCGTGTTGCAGTGACAACGACTTCCTCCATGACTATTGCTTTTTCCTGAGGGCCGCCCTGCGGCGCCGCAAGCGTAAAACCGCCGGAAGCAATGACTGAAAAGAAAACTGCGAGGACAACGATTGATTTGAAAAACTTATGCATTTGAATTTCTCCTCTCCCCCTCGGGATCGTAGTGATTTGGTCCATCAGACGAGTGTCCTGGCTTGCGGCTTTCCCCTACATCCACGCCTTCCCGAGATTCCTTACAGAAAAAATCAGTGGCATTATGTGGATTTCGTTCCGCTCACAGTTGCGGGGCAGCGCCGGAGTGTGACCGGCTTCCTCCCTCTGATGGATGTGAACTCAAAAGGGTGACCCGTGGCTGACCGGTCACCGGATTTCTATCTACCGTTACGTTGGTTTCGTAAACTTCCCTGATATGTGATTCTGCTATTACTTCTTCAGGACTTCCCATGCAGTGAATATGACCGTCACGTAAGAGAATAATCCTGTCACAATAGAGCGATGCCAAATTGATATCGTGTGTGACTCCAATTACCGTGAGAGTCTGGTTTTTATTCAGCGTCTTTATCAAATCGAAAAAGTCAATCTGATGTTTGATATCCAAAAAGGCCGTAGGCTCATCAAGCAGCATAATCTGCGGCTGCTGGGCAAGGGCCCGTGCAATGAGGACCCTTTGACGCTCACCAGCGCTTAAGGCATTCATGCTGCGATTCATCAAAGAAAGGGTATCAGTCATCTCCATGGCCTGGTGGGCAATTTTGAAGTCTGTTTCTCCTTCAAACCTCCATTTGCCTAAATGCGGCGCCCGTCCCATTAAAACGATTTCCTGAACAGTGAAGGGAAAGAGCATCAGGGATTCCTGGGGAACGACAGCGATAATCTTCGCCAGATTTTCCCTTTTGAGCTTATTGCAGGATGTACCGTTTATCCATAGCTCTCCTTCCTGGGGTATGAGGATGCCATCGATAACATTCAACAGGGTTGTTTTGCCGGAGCCGTTGGGGCCGAGGATTCCCAGGAACTCGCCCCTTTTTACCTCAAAAGAGACATTCTTGAGAACCTGGTGCTCGTTGTATTTGAATCCTATCTGTTCAAGTTTGATTATGGACATAGATCAGACGGCCCTCCTGCGTAAGAGGTAAATGAAATAGGGAGCCCCGCACATTGCAGTAATTACACCCACCGGTAGCTCTGCGGGGGCTGTGACTGTTCTGGCGAGGGTGTCGGCAACAATAAGAAATGAACCGCCGAAGAGGGCAGAAGCCGGCAAAAGAAGTCTGTGGTCTGAACCCAAAAGCATCCTCATCATGTGCGGAATAATCAGGCCGACAAACCCGATGGTGCCACTAACAGATACGGCTACTCCCGTAACAAGTGAGGCGGCAAGCAAGAGGATCTTCTTGGTTTGTTCCACATTCACACCAAGTTGCATGGCCGTCTCTTCTCCGGAGACGATGAGATTCAGGTGTCTCGAATAGACGTACATGACAATGAAACCGATCATCAGAAAAAAGCCTGTCAAAATAACCTCGTTCCATTCGGCGAGACTCAGATCTCCCATTAACCAGAATATAGCGCTTCGCAGTTCTTTACTGCTGGTTGTGGAAATCAGAAACATAATGACTGCAGAAAAAAAGGCATTGACGATAACGCCTGCCAGGAGAAGCGTGGTGGAGTGGAGTTCTTTCTTTGTTCGGGCGATTCCGTAAACCAGGGCGATTGTAAGCAGCGCCCCTGAAACGGCCAGACCGGGAATTCCAAAAGGAATGACACTTGCTCCCGCAATGATGCCTATGATTGCCCCGACTGCCGCTCCACCGGATATCCCCAGGATATAAGGGTCCGCAAGGGGGTTGCGGAGGAGTCCCTGAAATACGACACCGGCAGCCGAGAGGGAAGCGCCAACAATACCTGCGAAGATGATTCTGGGCAGACGAATGGAAAAAAGGATCGTTTTTTCCGTCGAAATGAGACTGAGGTCTCCACTGTATATACCTGAAAGCAAGCCTTTGAGAAGATATATCATACCCAAGTGACTGGGCCCCACGAGCAGCGAAATTACCGAAATGATGATCAAGACGGCAAAGAGAAAGAGACTCACTCGTATGACACGAGATAGAGTAACAACTTTATTATTTACGTCTCTGGTTGTCGCAAAAACAAAAATAGAAGAAAGTATAAAAATGGGTATGAAAAAGTACTTAAGCATTGTTCCTCCCGCGACGATATTCGCGATGCATTGGTCCTGGGTTGCATCCTTTTGGGGGATAAGCTTCAATTATGATCCGAGGTGGTGTCCGCATTAATACCCGCCAAGATAACCCGCTATCTCCTCGATGCCGGAAATAACCTTAGGTGTCAGTCTGTACAGTGATTCGCTCGTATAATAAACCCTTTCTTTCTTGATGGCCTCAAGACTGCCCAGCCTTCTTATGAGACCCTTTGAAATTTCTTTAGTCATCGGACCTTGTCCCATAAAGATTACATCGGGAGATTGCCGGATTACCTCCTCGATGGAATATTTTGGGTATGGTGAAGTGGCATCGGAGGCGATGTTTTGTAATCCCAGGAGTTTAAGGGCATCATCAATGACAGTGTCAGGCCCTGCAACAATTAACGGTTCCGGTTGAATTATAAATATTGCTTTTTTTCTAAAATAGGGAGGCGGGGATTTCCGCGCCTGCCGTTCATACTTGTGAATCACATTCTCAACTCTTGCCGCACGCTTGAAAGCCCGATCTCTTATGCCAAGCGCTGTCCCTAAATCACGGATGCCCTGCGGAAGTTCCTTCAGGCGCTTTGCCCTGAAAACATAAGTTTTAATATCGAGCTTCTTTAACCTGTCCTGGATTTCTATGGGATTACCATCATCTATCATAACGACCAGATCAGGCTTCATGGCGACGATGGACTCGATGGATGGATTCGAATAACCGCCGATTTTTGGTTTATCCAATGCCTCTGGCGGATAATCGCAAAAGGTGGTAACTGCTATAATCTGGTCTCCGAGGCCGAGGTCGTAAAGGATCTCTGTGACAGAAGGCGCCAGAGAGACAATTCTTCCCGGCGGCGAGGCAAAAACGATACCGGAGAGTGAAATCCACAGCAAGATTATCAGATAACCAACCTTCCTCATCATGAAAAGTCGCTTCCCGCTACCATCCCGCTACGTCGGTTCGGTATCTTTAAGTACGAATTTTACAGGAACATCAACCCACATAATGGCAGGTTTGCCTATCTTTTTGCCGGGCTCAAACTTCCA
Source organism: uncultured Syntrophaceae bacterium (assembly GCA_903893135.1). Lineage (GTDB taxonomy): Bacteria > Desulfobacterota > Syntrophia > Syntrophales > UBA2185 > Fen-1135. Next base: position 13,403 of record CAITLA010000051.1, read on the forward strand.
GGTCTTCACTGCCTCAAGTGCGGATCTATCCAGCACAGTATATCCAGATGATTTCTTGATCTTTAAACTGCCAACACTTCCGTCGGTAAAAATCTCCACAGAAAGTATGACGATTCCTTCATGTCCCCTAATGCGTGCGATTAATGGATAGGCTGGATGAGTGTTTTCACGATACCGCGGTATAGCCAGAGATACCTCTCCAGACGATGAATTGACGGACATAACAGAACCACCTTGTCCTATACGGTCCTGTTGTGCTGGTGATGTATCTTTCTCTCCAGAACCAAACAGTTGAAGTCTTTGAGCAACGGGGGTATTGAGCGACTGCGTTGCAATCACATTATGGGCAACTAATGCTACAACCGACTCTTGCCTGTCCTGCTTATCGGCCGGTTTGACTAAGGTTGCGGTTTCGACAATCTCTTTGCCAGACTCCTGATGTCCAGCGTCAGGCAACGACCTCGCAGATGATATCCCCTCTGTGTTCATGGAAACGAGCGATACATGTATAATGGAAAATTCCCTCAGCTTTAAGCTGGCAGACATGGCAGTGGCCGTCGTCAGGATCAAGGCCAAGCCTATGTGCATGGCCAGAGATGCAGAAACGGCATAGAAAGTGTCTCTATGAGTTTCTCTGTAGGCCAAATGCTTCAATCTGCGTGAAATTGAATAATCCCTCTTAAATAATCTCCGAACCTGCATTCGTAAACACCTTTTACATTCGCATCAGCTCACATGTTACGCTTATATCTTTCCTTGCTAATGACAAGATGACTTTGCAAAAATATCCCTGCTTCCCGTTCGCGTTAGAAACGTTTCATAATAACTCATGGCGCTTGCGAACTTTCTCAATCGCTCGGAGCTTCGGCTCAATCTCGCAATGAAATAATGGCAACGGGGTATGTATCCAGAGATTCCGGCATGGCTAAACCGGCGGAAAGATGCAGCCGGACCGCTTGCATCCTTGCTGTCTGAAATGATGGGCAGGCAGATTAGAATTAGAAAAGGTATGAAAAGTAATGTTAACGTAGCACGCCCCCCTCGAGGAACCGCGATGGATTGGTTTTCCGGCTTCGGGCTGCCTACTCACCCGCCTTCCCGTCATGCATTTTCACGACAGTGGCTTTTTGGGTTTTCGTTCCCTTCACGGCTGCGGGGCAGCGGGGGCATCTAACCCCTCTTCCACACATCCATCGGTATTCTTTTGTTATTTGATTAATCAGTAACAGAGGCGCATTTATTTGTCAAGAATAAATTGGCAGTTGTCAGGCGATGGTATCCAGGAGCGTTTTCCTCATCTCGTCTTCCGTTGTGATGGTCTTGATATTCGCGGCGAAGGCATGCCGCGTAGTAATCAGATTTACGAGTTCATCCGCCAGGTTAACGTTTGATGATTCCTGCTCTTTGCCCTTTTCATCGGGAGGCAATGCATCGCCCGGCGTATCGACGCGGCTGATGGAGACTTTGACGCCCGAAGGGTAGACGTCCTGGAATTCTGCCAGGCTCTTCTTGAAGCTATTCGTATTTACGTTAGCGATATTGTTGGCTGTGACATCCATTTTACGGGAAAGGGAACCGAGGGCGGAGAGGGCTGCGTTAAATGCGTCTGACATGCTTTCACCTCCAAGCAACAATGGTATACTTATATCGGCTCTTTGGTGAAAAAACTTTAATACCGGATCTGCCCGCTATTTATCCGAACCAGCCTATTATAAACACACCTGAAATCATGATTATGGCTCCCGTAAGTCTCTCGGCGATTTTTTCTTCCTTAAACCATAGCGCACCATACAGAACGCCGAATAAAAGACTGGTGCGTTTCAGTGATATCATGTAGGCGACATTCGTCATTGATATGGCGAGCATATGGCTGAAGATAGTGGTGGCTACAAGTGCACCAAGGATCAGGCCTATTAGAGGCCTTCTAATCAGATTTTTTCCAGGCTCGGCAATTGCTGCTGCGGGAAGAAAAAGGGTCATTAACATGGCGAGAGCGATGTTGTAAGTGATGCCGAAAAAATAGGGATTGGAGTGAATGATGGCGAGCTTGCCGATTGTTGAGGTGAAGGCATATATGAAAGATACCAGCAACATCAGACGGGACCCCGGTTCTCTGAAGATAGCCATGAGGGGGGACAGGAGCCCGTAGCTGGTCTTGGAAATATTTAGGAAATATGCCCCCGCAATTATTAAAATTATTCCGCAGAAGCCACCGGGACTGATTTCCTCACCTAAAATTATCCATCCCGTCAAGATGATGAACCCGGGAGTGAAGGCCAGGAATGGCACTGTGAGAGACAAGGGTGAAACCTTGAGAGCCTTCATGTAGAAGTAAAACGCCAACGCCTCCAATGGCAAACCGATAGCGATGCAGAACCAGAATGTCGTGTCAGGGATAACCCAGGGTATAAAGAACAGTGCTGCGAGGAGCCACGGCACGGCATAACCCAGCCTGGCAAGCCCCATCATAAGCGGCGAGAGATTGCTGAAAAATCTTTTTGTCAGGGCATCGGATGTGGCGAGACTGAGCGCGGCCAGCAAGGAAAGAAAAAACCATGACACGGGGCGACATCACTTTCTGTCATCCGCAGTTTGAAAGACCAGGGGCATGTTTTTTTACGAGGGCATCATCTCTGCATTTGCGAGGGCATCGGCTGCACCCATTTGTTCGTATGCCCATCGTAAAACCACTTATCGGGGAATCCACGGCGTTTTGTGAAGGAGGGTCTCCTGGCCCATGAAGTCAGCTCTCTGTAAGCCTGGTGGAGTTTTCTGAACGTCGCCGCATCACCTCCGAGATCAGGATGATGTACCTTCGCCTGCCTGCGATATGCTTCTTTTACGCTTTTTTGCAGTTCCGCCGCGTTCAATTGGGATTTGTCGAGTTTAAGATGAAATAAGTGCGTCGCCTTAATGGATGGAACTTTTACCATCGGTGGTTTAACAGAAATTAACGGTGCGCCAGTTTTGACGGCTTTTCCGAGAAGATGGAATGACGCGAGGTATCTCTTGTTTGTCCTCTTTCTTTCATTCCACCAGATATTTCCCAGCATGTCGGCCATCCTGCTGAAGTCTTCCGCAGGTTTGCTTCCGGGAGAGCGCGGATAGAAGAAGCTGAATATCTGCTCAGATCCGTAGGGGAGCATGTCCATTATTATCATGACTTCGGAGAAATAGAATGTTGCATACTTTGCATTCAAGGCTCTTATCAGGCCCGTTCTTACATCCAACTTGTAAAGGAGACGTTTCCGGCATTCCATGGAGCAGTATTTGCGCCTGGCCGTATTCAGAATGGTGCCGCAGGCAAGGCATCTGCCTTTCTTGCTGCCGTTCGGCTCGATTATATTTCTTACAATTAATTGTTTCATAATCAAATAGCGTAGACGGGAGATGCTATTACAGAAATCGGTCAATGTCAATGCCCTTCACAATTTGGTAGTGGGCCAGTTTAAAATGCAAGACAAGCACTTGTGCTCCACAAATGTTTGTGATAGTCTCGCGGTATATCTAACTATCTTGATCGCAACCTTACCTATGTTGCTCTGGCGGTGGGAATATTACATCTCTGTGAGCAGGCTGATCAACCGTTCCAGAGAATGCTAAAATACAAGACCTGACCCCAATGCCTTTTTGTGAATTCAAAATTGGAGGTGGATTATGAAAGACGGAATGGACCGCAGAGAATTTCTAAAGTTTTCCATCGCAACAGGTACGCTTCTCGTGGCCGGAGAGGAAATAATCGAAAGCGTGATGGCACAGGCTAACAGGGGAGTAACCGAAGTAGATAAGTTGACTGTTTGGGTGGTTACGGACAATTACTATGATTTGAACAGACCGGACGCCAAAATCGCGAAGCGGTACCGCTCGGGGCCTGACAAGTCTATCCACGCCGAACACGGCCTCTCTTTTTATGTGGAGACGGTGGTCAACGGGAAGAAGAGCACCTGCATGTACGATTACGGACTCTACCCGGTGGGTGTTATTAATAACATAGAACTGCTGGGTCTTGACATCGGGAAGACAAATGCCTTCAGCCTGAGCCATGGCCATTATGATCACTTTATGGGTTTAGTCAGTATCCTGAAACAGAATCAGTCACGGATCGCCGGAGGAACGCCATTCTATGTAGGTGAGGAGGCATTTGCGAGGAGATACAAGCTTAATCCCGGAGCAACTGAGCCTTCAGATATCGGACAGCTGAGGAAAGAAGATATCGAAGCTCTCGGGCTGAAGGTTGTGGAGGTGAAAACCCCGATAGAGATCATTCCTGGTGCATACTTTACCGGGAATATCGAGCGAGTTACAGCCTATGAGACAATGCCGACGAACTTAAAAGTAAAGCTCGGCGAAAAGATCGAGAACGATACTTTTCCGGGAGAACAAGGTCTCTTCTTCAATATAAAAGGAAAAGGCCTGGTGGTTCTCTCCGGTTGTGCGCATAGAGGGATCGTTAATACAGTAAAACAGGCGCAAAAAGTCGCTGGCATAGACAAGGTCCATACGGTGATGGGAGGTTTTCATCTCATTAATGCGAAGCCTGAGATCATCCAGAATACGGTTGCCGATATAAAGGCGATGAAGCCGGATTATATCCTGCCGACCCATTGCACCGGATTCGAAGCTGTTGTAGCCTTTAACAGGGAGATGCCCAAGGAATTCATTATTAATACGGCTGGAACCAAGTATACCTTTACAGCGTAAGCGCCAGAACGGGATGTAGGCGTAATGTCAGAATGTCATGGGGTCAAATCTTTGCTTGGCTCATTAGCGATGTCAGATACCACAATGGTAATCTTCAATTTATTGTTCAAGTAGCATGTGTGGACTCGGTAGGTGAACGAGAGAGAAGTACGCATTACCGGATGAACCTTAAATTAATTTGCAAAACTCCGGGATTCTTCTTGCCAATGGCATCATGTGTGAGAATGCCCATATTTTTGCTACGGTGAGACATTCTATGAGAATTCTCTTAGCTTTCATTTTATCTGCTGCTATCTTCGGCATATGTCCGGATGCGGCGCTATCCAGGGTCTTAGTGTATGATGATGTGGCTCTGAAGGGACAGGAAGTTATGCTCAGAGCCGAGACGAAGGGAAAGTTTCTCAGCAAGAGCGGGGAGGTTGTGGAATTCATCGTTGATGGCAGGTCTATCGGTAAGAATCTCTCAGGCAGAGACGGCTTTGCCGTCAAAACATTTGTCCCGGCAAGAACAGGCATCTACAAAATAAACGTGAGATCCGGCGATGACAAGGATAGCGGGATACTCCTGGCATTAGACAGGAAAACGCGGATAGTCTTTATTGATGTTGGGGGCTCCTTGCTGGAAGGGCCGTTTGGAGAAAAAGAAAAAACGGAGAGCAGAAAAGCAATAACAAAAATCCATAAGAGCTTTCCCATCGTCTTTCTCCAAAAAGGTCTTCTGAGTGTGGAAGCTGTGAGATCATGGCTGAAGAAAAATAACTTTCCCGTGGCACCCGTGCTGCCCTGGGGTCAGGGTGATGTATTCAGGGAAATCAGGGAAAGGGATTTGCAGATTAAGGCGATAATTGGAGGGCCGGACGTTATTGAATCCGCCGGGATGTATAAGCCGCTTGCCTTCAGTTTTGATTCCGTGGAGGATGCAGAAGTCGTCGAGAATTGGAGAGAGATAGAAAAAAAGTTAAAATAGGTCACCGTATCATATTCCCAGATAGGCCTTCTTCACATCCTCGTTGTGGAGAAGGGTATCGGCGGAACCTTCCAGGGTGATACGGCCGTTTTCCATGACGTAGCCGCGGTGGGCGACCTTGAGGGCCATATGGGCATTCTGTTCCACCAGGAAAATTGTCGTTCTGTTTTCCGCATTGATTTTCTTGATAATTTCAAAAATCAGTTTGACGAAAATAGGGCCGAGACCCAAAGACGGCTCGTCGAGAAGGAGCAGGCGCGGTCTTGCCATAAGCGCCCGCGAGATGGCCAGCATTTGTTGTTCCCCACCGCTCAGGGTGCCGCCGTGTTGATGGCGCCTTTCCGCGAGGATGGGGAAGAGTTCAAAAATATGATTCACGTCTTTTTTTATGTCTGCCTTGTCTCTCCTGAGAAATGCCCCCATGTCCAGGTTTTCCATGACCGTCAGGCGGGGGAATATGCGGCGGCCTTCAGGCACGAGAGAAATTCCCAATGCGACGATATCGTCGGGACTCAAGTTCTGGATTGGTTTGTCGTCAAAGAGAATTTCACCGGCCCTCGGAGGCACAATGCCGGAGATGGACATGAGAGTCGTTGTCTTGCCGGCGCCGTTGGCGCCTATCAGGGTGATGATCTCTCCCGGGGATATTTCCATAGAGAGATCTTTCAATACCTGGACGTTGCCGTAAAAAGTCTGGACGTTGGAGAGCTTAAGCACTGACGTCTTCTCCCAAATATGCCTTTATCACTTCCGGGTTCTGTCTGATTTCCTGCGGTGTCCCGCGGGCAATCATCTCGCCGTAGTCCATGACGTAAACAGAGTCCGAAAGTCCCATGACCAGTCTCATGTCGTGCTCAATAAGAAAGACGGATATCCCCCATTCGTCGCGGATGTTAATAATCAACGCCTCCAGGTCTTTTGTTTCCTGGGGATTCATTCCGGCGGCGGGCTCATCGAGGAGGAGCAAGAAGGGATCGGTTGCTAAGGCCCTTGCGATCTCAAGGCGGCGTTGAGCGCCGTAGGGGAGGTTTCTGGCCAGCAGATTTACGTGCTCCGTGAGGCCGATCTTTTTCAGGATTTCATAGCTTCTGGCAACAATGGCCTTTTCTTCCGCCATTGTGCCCTTGCCCCTGAGGATGGCGCCAAGGACACCCGAATTCGTGCGGCAGTGACGACCGATCATTACATTTTCTAGAACCGTCATGTCAGGGAAGATGCGTATATTCTGAAATGTCCTGGCAACGCCGCTTTCCGTCACCCTGTGAATATTAAAACCGGTAATCCTCTTCTGCCTGCCGCCCGGAGGGGTAATGAAAATATCTCCCTCCGTGGGAGAGTAAATGCCGGTAATGCAATTAAAGAAAGTCGTTTTGCCCGCACCGTTGGGACCGATAAGGGCGGTAATCTGTCCAGGCAGGACGTCGATGTCAACACGGTCCAATGCCCTCAAACCGCCAAAATTCATGCTGAGCTTTCTTGCTTCAAGGATTGTATTCATAATTTATTTTCTGCTTACCACATGCGCGGGACTGACGATGAGAATTAAATATCCTTTTTATTTTTCCTCCGTGTGAAATTCATAGGTCTTGCGGACGCCCGTTACAATCCCCTGGGGACGGAAGGTCATCATAATGACCATGATGAGTCCGAAGAGGAGCATGCGATAATCACTGAAGGCCCGGAGGTATTCCGGCAGCAGGATTAGAACGAGGGCGCCGATAATGATACCTATGATAGAACCCGTTCCGCCCAAAACGACAATGGAGAGGATCATGGCCGACTCAAGAAAGGTGAAGCTTGCAGGGTTGACGAAGGTCGTCTTCGCCGCGAAGATAACACCGACAAGGCCGGCCCAGGTAGAACCTAAGGCAAAGGCAGTCAGTTTGACCATGGTTTTATCAATACCCATGGCCTGGCACGCGATTTCGTCCTCCCGGAGGGCAAGGAGCGCCCGCCCTATCCGCGAATCCTGCAGTCGGTTCACTACAAAAATTGTGACGATGCAGAGCATTATCATGAGAAAATACAGATATACTGTGGCATCGTGCATGCCCATCTCCATGCCGAAAAGGCCGGGCCGCGGGATCCCCGAAATGCCGCTGGGGCCGAAAGAGAACTCGTTCCAGTTCTCCAAGACCAATCTGGTGATTTCACCAAAACCTAAAGTTACGATAGCCAGATAATCGCCCTGAAGCCTGAGCACCGGCAAAGCGAGGAGGACGCCCAGTATAGTAGCGGCAAGGGCACCCAGGGGTAAGGCCAGCCAGAAACCAACGCCGAAATGGTGATGCAGCAGGGCATACGTGTAGGCGCCTGCCGCATAGAAGGCCACGTAGCCCAAATTCAAGAGTCCCGCCTGACCCACAACGATATTAAGACCAAGGCCCAGAACGACGTACATGAGGGCGGTGGTCATTATATTTGTCTGGTAGGTGGATGAGACAAAAGGGAAGATGAGAGCGATGCCGAATACTATTGCGAGGGCGGGGAGAGACAGCTTCTTTTCGCTCACGAGGCGTTGTAGGTAAGCCCTGTGTCCTGCCCGTGCGTTGTTGTTATACTTCCTCTTGGTTATGCCCTTTCCCGACAGATAGCGCCAGAGAAAGGAAAGGATGAAACTGCCGGCGCCGACATAAATCATGTTCATCCAGCGCCATTCGATGATGTTCTCAATGGTATTGACCCGGATTACCATGATAGGGAAGGTGAGGAACATGAACCACAACGAAACGGCGACGGATTGTTTCATGCCTTCCATGTATTTTATATTTTGCAAAGTACTCATACCTTCTGCGCCGCTTTATGGCCCAAGAGCCCTGAGGGCTTGATTATCAAAATAAGGATAAGAAGGACGAAGGCGAAGACGTCTTCGTAATCACTGGATACGTAACCCGTGGCGAAGCTCTCCGTACAGCCCAGCACCAGGGCGCCCAGAACCGCTCCGGGGATGCTGCCGATTCCTCCCAGAACTGCGGCGGTGAAGGCCTTGATCCCTGCAATAAACCCGATGTAGAAGTTGATCCGTCCGATGTGAGACGCAATCAATACTCCTCCGACAGCGGCCAATGCCGAACCGATAATGAAGGTGTTGGAGATTACTCGGTTCACATTAACGCCTACAAGCATGGCCATGTCTCTGTCCTGTGCCGTAGCCCGCATGGCTTTCCCCATTTTTGTGAATTTGATGAGCAGGGTTAAGATGGCCATGATAACTGCCGTAGTCGTAATAATTATAAATTCTGTTGAGCCGATGAGACCGACGTATGGCGCCATGAAAGGGAGATCGGGCAGAAGATTGGGGAAGGGGAGGAAGTCTGAGGTCTGCGCCAGAAGGACATAATTTTGAAGAAAGATGGACATGCCGATGGCGCTTATCAGAGGCGAAAGACGGGGAGCCTGGCGGAGAGGCTTGTAGGCGACTTTCTCCACGGTGAACCCGTAGGCGGCGGAATAAATTACAGCGACAACCGACGCAAGAATCAGAACGGAAAGACCGCTCATCCCCGCCATGGCGAGGACGCTCGCAACAATCAGGGCTGTGAAGGCGCCGATCATGTAGATCTCACCATGGGCAAAATTTATCAGCTCAATGATGCCATAGACCATGGTGTAGCCAAGGGCAATGAGGGCATAGATGCTGCCGCGCGTGAGCCCGCCGATAAGAAGTTCAAAAAAATAATTCATCTCAATAAAACGCTGTAAATGACAATGTCTTCCAATGCCGAGATATACCGCGCGAATCCCGCTCGATGCAGCGGGCTGTCAGAGGTTACAAATAATCTGCCCTTGGAGGAGAGAAGAAGTCCAACACTTCGCCGGGTTCGATTATTTCTATCCTGTGTTCAATATTCTTAGGGATCGAATATGTATCTCCCTGTCCTATAATCTGATCGTGATTGCCAAATTGGATTCTGTATTTTCCTGATATTACGTATCCGCTTTGTTCATTCGGATGCTTATGAAAGGGGACATGATCCTCCTTCTTGTACAGCATTTTAGTTATCATAGTATCCGTCCCATGGGATAGAACTAAAAAATCTACGCCCAGAAAACTTCTTCTCAGACCATTATCGGCTGTTACGATCATGCCTTCTCCTTTTTTATGTTTCACTGTTAGAGCGTTTCAGAGTTCAATTTCGTTCTCCGGCGGCGGGCAAGACTGTGGGCTTAAGCTTCCTGGACTTCGCACTCCTGGCGGGAGGGATTGAGGGAGGGGCTTATTGCTATGATATCAGTAAAAAGCTTTGTGACAGTGTGGCTCCTGAGAGAGACAAATCTATTTTACTTCCACGTAGGCCCCGTTCTTGACCTGGTACACGGAAAATCCAACGCCTATGGCATCTCCTTTATTATCAAATTTAATTTTTCCGAGAGGGGTGTCCACATTATAGGTGCGGAGGGCTTTTCTTATCTTTTCGTAATCTGTAGAACCGGCGTTCTTAATAGCATACAGAAGCGCCTGTGCACCTGCGTAGCCATTCAAGAAGAAGGCGCCGGGCTCAGAGCCATATGTTTTTTTATGCGCTTCTATGGCGGCGATGGCCAGGGGGTTTTTCGATGTGTCTTTATGGCTCGTTGCATAGACCCCCTCGGCATATTTTCCAGCCACCTTGATAAAAGTGTTATCCTTGACGCCGTCATCGGAGATAAGGAGTGTCTTCAAACCTTTCTTGCGCATCTGCGTGACTATCGAGGC
>CAITLA010000052.1 GCA_903893135.1 uncultured Syntrophaceae bacterium
CGACATCTTCCATGGTGAGGCCCTTCTGGGCGGTGACGCATCGGTTAATGCTGAGATTACAAAGAGTGTTTTGACGGGCAGCAGTGGGGCATGCAGAAACATTGTTGTCCTCAATGCGGCATTAGCGATTATGGCCGGCGAAAAGGCTGGTACGATCAAGGACGGGATTAAGATAGCGCAGGAATGCATTGACAGCGGTGCCGCTATAAAAAAACTTCAGGCACTGATCGAGCTAAGTAACAGTTGAATGGATATTCAATATGATTTTAGACAAGATTATCGAAGTGAAAAAAGAAGAAGTCGCCCATCTGAAAAGGATGAGGCCTCTTGATGAATTGAAACATGCTATCATGGACCTCCCCGCCCCTGGCAATTTCTATGAAGCCATAAGCGGCCGGGAATGTGCGATTATTGCGGAACTCAAAAGGCGGTCTCCCTCAAAGGGAATCCTCAGAGAAGATTTTGATCACGTCCGAATTGCATTGCTCTACAAAGAGAACGGCGCCGCGGCAGTCTCCGTCCTCACCGACAGGGCATTTTTCGGCGGAGATGTTGCTCATCTCGCCGAGATAAGAGAATGCATGCGTCTTCCTCTCCTGAGAAAAGACTTCATCATTGATCTCTATCAGATATATGAGACGCGTTTTCTCCGGGGAGACGCTGTCCTTCTCATTGCGGGAATTCTAACAGATGTTCAGTTGAGAGAATACACTGACCTTGCCACGTCTCTGGGTCTTTCCGTGCTCTGCGAGATTCATTCCCAAGGAGAATTGGATAAGGCACTCGCTGCGAACGTTAGAATCATCGGGATTAACAACAGAGACCTGACGACGTTTTCGGTAGATTTGAAGACCAGCATAACTCTCGCGGCCTCTATTCCGGCGGACAGAGTTATAGTAAGCGAAAGCGGCATCCGGACGAGACAGGACATTGAGACATTAACGAAGGCAGGAATTCATGCATTTCTGATTGGCGAGACACTGATGACGTCTGATAATATGGGGAGGAAGCTGCGAGAGCTTCTGGGCAAGGAATAAAAAAGGGGATTCGAAGAGCGAAGAATGGAAATAAAGATCTGCGGGATTACCAACATGGAAGACGCCGTTATGGCCTTCGCATACGGTGCTGATGCACTGGGGTTTATCTTCTATGAGAAGAGCCCGCGATATGTGAGCCCCGAAACAGCAATGAGCATCATACAAAATCTCCCGGACGAGATTTCAAAAGTAGGTGTCTTCGTGAATCATGACATCCATGCCGTCAGGCAAATATATGAATTTTGCGGGCTTGACCTGATTCAGCTTCACGGTGATGAATCGCCCGATTACTGCCGAGAATTCTCGCAATCCATCCTGATCAAGGCAATTTCACCCAGGAACGAAGAAGACCTTGGCATCGTTAACCAATACAACGTCAAGGCGGTCATAGTAGATGCGCGTGAATCCGGACTCTACGGCGGAACGGGAAAGAAATCCAATTGGGAGCTCGCAGCCAAATTGAAAGAAATGCACCTGCTCGTTCTCTCGGGAGGATTAAATGCCGGTAACATTCTCCAGGGAATCAGAACAGTTTCACCACATGCCGTAGATGTCAACAGCGGCGTTGAACTCTCACCGGGGAAAAAGGATCCTAAGAAAGTTCAGAGCATGATTGAGACGGTCCATGCTGCAGGGATAAAGAGCAACACAAAAATATTTACGAGGAGAAAACATGCACCAGTCACTGCCCGATAAGAAAGGACACTTCGGAATCTTCGGCGGCCGCTATGTCGCGGAAACCCTCATGCCTGCCTTGTTAGAGCTTGAGGAGGTTTATAAGGCTGCAAGAAAAGACAAGCAGTTCCGGGATGAATTAGCCTATTACCTTAGTGAATACGCAGGCAGGGAAACCCCTCTCTATTATGCGAAACGTCTCACGGAAGAACTGGGCGGGGCGAGGATATATCTGAAGCGCGAAGATCTCAATCATACCGGCTCGCATAAGATCAATAACACCCTCGGTCAGGGACTTATTGCGAGACGTATGGGCAAAGAAAGGGTAATTGCGGAGACGGGAGCCGGTCAGCATGGTGTAGCCACAGCGACGGTGGCCGCCCTTTTCGGAATGGAATGTATGATATTCATGGGTGAGGAAGATATCAGACGGCAGGCCCCCAATGTATTTCGCATGAAAATATTAGGAGCTGAGGTTGTACCTGTCTCATCGGGAACGGCAACCCTCAAAGATGCCATGAATGAGGCAATGCGGCACTGGGTATCGAGAGTAAGAGATACCTTTTATGTGATTGGCACAACGGCAGGGCCTCATCCTTACCCCATGATGGTCCGTGAATTTCAGAGTGTAATCGGTAGAGAAACAAAAAGGCAGATTATGAAGAAAGAAGGCCGGCTTCCCGATATCCTAATTGCCTGTATTGGCGGCGGCAGCAACGCCATGGGACTTTTCTATCCTTTTAAGGACGCAACAGACGTTGAGATGGTAGGCGTAGAGGCGGCGGGAAAAGGCATTACGACAGGACAACATGCAGCCAGCATATCCGCCGGAAGTGTGGGCGTCCTTCACGGCAACAAGACCTACCTTCTTCAGGATGGAAACGGCCAGATTCATGATGCCTATTCCATTGCGGCGGGACTCGACTATCCCGGTGTCGGCCCCGAACACGGCTATTTCAGGGATACGGGGAGGGCAACCTACGTAAGCATCACGGACGATGAGGCGATAGCGGCTTTTATGCTTGTCTCCAAATTGGAAGGCATCATCCCCGCCATGGAGAGCGCCCACGCACTGGCCCACGCTTTTAAGCTCGCCCCCGGACTCCATAAGAATAAGATCATAGTTGTGAACCTCTCCGGCAGGGGAGATAAGGATGCGGAGATAATATCACAGATGATCGATAAAAAATGATTTATGTAAATCCCTCTTTCAAAAGGGAGATCATTGGGAGATGCTTTTATGACAGGAAGAATCGAACGGACATTCCGAGACCTCAAACAAAAAAAGGAGAAGGCATTGGTTGTATATCTTACGGCCGGAGATCCAGACCTGCAAACCACCCGCGGTCTCATACTCGTTCTCGAACAAGCTGGTGTCGATGTCATCGAGATCGGCGTTCCCTTTTCCGACCCGACGGCGGATGGCCCCGTCATTCAGGCTGCCTCGCAGAGGGCACTCCATCGTGGAGTGACACTGTCCGGTATCCTCGATATGATAGAATCCTTGAGAGAAGTCAGTGATATTCCCATTGTCCTTTTCGGCTACTACAATCCCATTTTTTCTTACGGCAATGAACGATTCGCGGCAAGGGCGAAGCGAGCCGGTGTTGACGGCATCCTTGTCGTTGATCTGCCGCCGGAAGAATCGCATGAACTGAGGCAGCATACGGATCGGGCGGGTCTCGATTTCATTTCTCTTATCGCGCCCACAACCAGCGACAATCGCATCGCAAGAATTGCAAAAAATGCGACGGGATTTCTCTACTATATCTCCATCACGGGAGTTACGGGAACGGCACAGCCCCTCATGCAGAATATTAGAGTTGACGTAGAGCGCATCAGGAAAATAAGCGCCCTACCCCTCGTCATCGGCTTCGGGATCTCAACACCCGCACAGGCGGCCCGGATTGTTTCCTACGCCGATGGAGTCGTTATCGGGAGCGCTTTCGTACGTCTCATTGAGGAAAACGGCGCCAAAGACGACCTGATCCAAATCGCATCATCCTTCGTCAAGGATATCAAGAAAGCATTGTCATAAACATCGTGCAGCGATCCGCGACCGGGGATGTCCTCACCTATCGCCTCGAAAGTCCTGACGCCGGAGATCGCTGGAGGCTGATATTAATAATGTCCTTGACTGAAATACTCGTACATGGTTATTTAGGCCGCCAATCAAAACAATAAACCAAAGGGCTCATGCGTTACACCATCTTCGACATCCCCATCTTACGGAACGTGCTACAGCTTCTTGCCATAATTGTTCTGAGAATCTTCGGATGGCGGAGAGCAGGCCGGGTACCGGACGCCCCTAAATTTGTCATGATAGCCGCGCCTCATACCTCAAACTGGGATTTCCCCGTGGGACTCGCCATAATCCTGGCATTCAAGGCTAAGATGTACTGGCTGGGAAAGGAACCTATTTTCAGATGGCCTTTTGGCACCTTCTTCAAATGGCTGGGGGGCATTCCCGTGAGTCGCTCAAAATCCGGTGATGTGGTTGCGCAAAGCGTCCAGGCCTTCAATGAACAGGTCAGAATGATGATGGTGGTTGCTCCCGAGGGAACACGAAAGAAGGCCAATCACTGGAAGACAGGATTCTATTACATCGCCATGGGAGCTAACGTCCCTCTTGTGATGGGTTTCGTTGATTATGTGCGGAAGGAGGGAGGTTTCGGGCCGACACTTATGCCAACCGGAGACATTGAGGCCGATATGGAAAAGATTCGTGCCTTCTATTATAATATCACGGCTAAGAACCCCGACAAATCAACACCGGCAATGATCTCGCCGCAGAACAGGTAGACGCTGATAATGAAGATTAGTACAGTCCTTACGATTTACGGCTCTGCAGAAGGGAATATACTGACCTCTTTATAATTTATTCCCCGTAAATGCCGCTGCAAATGATAAGGTCATCTACTTTTCTGAAATAAGCTGTCTTAGGCCACACTTCTTTCGTCACCGGGTTATACCATTTGTACGTCACCCAGCCGCTGCCTTCTGTGTTAGCCATATCGAGCATCTCGCGGATGAAGCTCTTTCCGTCTGCGTCTTTGAGTTCACTGAAATCCTCCCCCACGAATCTTTCATTGACTCCGTGTGCAAGCATGGTCCCTCTGGCGTTTAAAACAAATATATACATTTCGTCTTGAACGAACTGCCCGTTAGGATTCGTATATTCAGCCAAAGCGATTCTCTTACCCGATGTCTTATAGAAGGCAACGGCCTTCTCCACCCAGCGCTTGGCGTCCTCTTTCGCACGTTTACTCATTTTGTTCCTCCTTTACTGAAGCCCTGACTATCAACTAAAAAACAAATCCTCGCAATGACGGCACCCTCTCAAATATATCTAACCCGCCCTCAGCCAGTGTGTGATGATTTTCGCGCAATCATCACCGGCGTTATCATAAAGGCCGATGATTTTTCTTTCATGAATAGCTCGTTGGACAGAATCCGATGCCTGCGCTGCGTTCTGCAAAACGCTCTGCCCGAAATCCGAACGAATGGTGCCTGCGGCTGCTTTTGCCGGATCGGATTCGCCTAATCGACCCCGGATCTTCCCAACTGCGCTATATCCCCGATAAAGAAGCGCCAGCGATGGGTTTATGCCAGGCTTTTCGCGATCTTCGGGCGCCACGCTGTTCGGATCAATTCCTGTCAAATATTGGACGATCTGGGAAAACTCGTATTCGGCATTCGTCTCGTTGATTACCGCCGCCATGGCATTGTATTCTTCATCTGTAATATCAAACCCAAAGAGCCCACATATTCTTTCCTTGATTTTTTCAGCTATGTGTTTCTTCAGCTTTCGTTTGAATGTGCCTCTCAGGAAACCATAGAATGCCTCACCTTGCGCGGCACTCATCCGGATCACTCTGGCTCCAACTATCCTGAGACCTGCCTTCGAAAACATGTCGATCATATTTCCGGTATGGACGGAATGCTTGAAAAAATTGTCCGGTTTCAAAATGACCAGCGTGGTTTCTCCTTCAGCAGAATCTTCGTAAATACCCGAGTCATTGAATCCAAGCTCTGCGAACAGCTCCAAATTGATTTTTGCATATTTAAGATTCGTGGGCACAAGAACAGCCGGTTCGAAATACCTGATCGTTCCGTCCGAATTGGTTATGAAGTCGCAGTAAGTGCCGCGGATCGTCCCTCGCATGGCTTCAGATTCTGCCTCCGTCGTGAGTTTTCCAACCACATCGTAGACACGCGCCACCGCATTCTCGCCCTCAAACAAGAGAAACAGGCAGCGGTTAGTCTGACCGAGGATATTTTCGCCACGCAGATTCTGATCGATATAATCGACCAGCGCGTTCTCTATCTTGGGTTCGATGCCCAGACTTTTCACTCGCCGCATATACTCGTCCACAAACTCGTCCGATGGCCGCATCATCCTGACGCCGACCAGATCGCAGCCCGAGAATGACATGAGTCGCGCAATGATATTCCCGGTACGCGACTTCATGAGACTGTATGGCGTAATTACTACGTATGTAAGTTCTGTTGCCATTTGCTACGCGCCTATTCTCCCCCCTAAGGATATATTGAATCACTATTATCACTTTCCCTATTATTTCACAAGAGCACATAAGAATATTTTGCAGTGCCTCTTAACCTAATTATTGAACTTGATGATGATCACAGGTATTTAGAATACATAAAGCAGTCTTTTTATGAAATAATATTACAAGACGGCGGTGCCGGATTACGCAGAATTACCTTAACTGATCATCTTTATAGATATATTTTTCTGCAAATATCAAACACATATTCGCTGTCTTAAGGACAAATTAATCGGAGTTAATATGATAAGGAGGGGGCTTATGAAGAATATTATTCGTATCGTCTATTTTGCTGTTTTGGGTCTTTCCATAGCGCTGGCGCCCCATCTTGCGACCGCGCAATCACAGGGGATAGGCCAGGGGCAATCGTCCGGACCCCAGAATGTCGACCCGACACAGTCTGCCGACATAATGGGGCAGATCAATGCATTGCAAAATGCTATTCAGGCCAAGCAGAAAGAGATCCAGCAGTTGATGGATTTGATGAAACAGGATCAGAAGCAGTTGAAAGAGGCAAGGCATCAACTCAAGCAGCTGCAAGACGCACCTCCCCCTCCACCGAAGGGCCGCAGCTCGCAGGAGAAGTCGGCATATGATAACCAGATGGCCGACTGGAACAAGAAACAAGCAGAATTGATAAAAGCTATCAACCAAGTTCTGGTGGATATTGACGTACTCGCGAAGCAAGTGACTCAGCTGCAAGATCAAATAAGAGTGTTGCAGCAGCAACTGAGCGATCTGCATAAAAAAGCCGGGACTCCCCAGGAAAGCAAACGCAGTCAGTGAAGGTCATACCAAAGAAATAATAAGTCCATCGCTATATTGTGAGGCGGAGATAACGGCGCATCGCTTGCGTCACGTCGGCTGTATTACAGCGAAATAAAGTCTTCATCTGCAAATGCAACGAGGGCGGGTATTCATCCCGCCCTCTTCTTATATTTGGTCCCGATCAAGCTACTTTGCGCAAGGCCTGCTTACCATTATCAGCTATATTTCACGTGCCCCAGTCTCTTTGCTGCTCAGAATAGCGATGACACACTCTGTTTTAATCTCTATTTTAATCTCTTGACAATTCATACTTAAAGCCGTATGTTTCCCACCTTTTGCAGAACCATATATAAGGAGAAGGAACCCTCGTATGAAATTCGGACTGATAGGCTTGCCTAATTCCGGCAAGACGACAATTTTTAATGCCCTCACGAAAATGGAGGCTCACGTTACTACATACTCCGACGCGAAGGCGGAACCCAATGTGGCCGTCGTTTCGGTTGACGATGATCGCCTGCTTAGCCTCACCGACATGTACAACCCGAAGAAAACCACCGGCGCCACGATTGAAATGATCGATTTTCCCTGCCTGAAGGAAGGCTCCGCAAAGAACGGTCTCTTTACAGGCAACTCCATGGGATGGATCAAAAGCATCGATGCCCTGGCCCTGGTTGTGCGTAACTTTCATGATGACCTGAATGGAGATCCCACACCGCTCCGCGACATTGACGAGATCGCCACGGAACTCCTCCTCGCCGATCTTATACTCCTGGAAAACAGGCTTGAGAAAATTGCATGGTTCCAAAAACGGGGGCAAAAAACAAATGCCCTTACCCTCGAAGAAAGAGCCCTCCAAAAGATTGCGGTGCACCTCAACAGCAACGAACCCATCCGGAACATCGAGCTTGATGAAGATGAAGAAAAAATAATACGCGGGTTTCAATTTCTCACGAAGAAACCGTTCCTCGGTATCCTGAATTCGGATGAGGCGGTTTTCGGACACA
>CAITLA010000053.1 GCA_903893135.1 uncultured Syntrophaceae bacterium
AGCGATTAAAGACGTGGATATTATCATGATGCTCAGAATTCAGTTGGAAAGACAGCAGCAGAAAATTTTCCCATCGCTCAGGGAGTATTCCAACTTCTTCTGTCTGAACAGACAGAATATCAAGCTGGCGAAAGAAGACGTCCTGGTTATGCATCCGGGACCAATCAACAGGGGAATTGAAATTGCGTCTGACGTTGCCGATGGCCCTTATTCCATAATACTTGACCAGGTGACAAATGGTGTGGCTGTTCGCATGGCACTGCTGTATCTGCTCATAGGAGGCCAACGATGAAATTACTGCTCGCGGGCGGAAGGGTTATTGATCCCTCCCAGAATCTGGATGCACACATGGACATCCTGATAGAAGATGGGAAGATCGCTGAGATCGAGAAAAATGCACACAAGCCCAAGACTGATTCCCGGAAATCAGCGGCCCGAGAAATCAATATCATCAATATCAAAGGTATGGTTGTGGTGCCGGGATTAATCGATATGCATACCCATCTGCGCGAACCGGGGTTTGAATACAGAGAAACAATTCAGACGGGAAGCGAAGCCGGCGCTGCCGGCGGATTCACGTCCCTTGCCTGCATGCCCAACACCAATCCGGTCAATGACACCCGGTCCGTAACGGAGTATATCAAGAGAAAAGCGGCTTCATGCAA
Organism: uncultured Syntrophaceae bacterium; assembly: GCA_903893135.1. GTDB lineage: Bacteria > Desulfobacterota > Syntrophia > Syntrophales > UBA2185 > Fen-1135. The sequence continues at coordinate 666 of CAITLA010000053.1, forward strand.
CCTCGTTAATGTATACCCCATTGCATCTGTCAGCATGGGATCAGAAGGAGTCTCCCTTACAGAATTCATGGATCTGAAGGATGCCGGTGCCATGGCATTCTCAGATGATGGGAAACCGGTGACAAACAGCGCTCTGATGAGAAGGGCTCTTGAATATGCATCTTCCCTCGGCATGTCAATCATCTCACACTGCGAAGACACCTGCTTATCTCAAGGGGGATCTATGAATGAAGGGTTTGTGTCCACCGAACTCGGTCTTCAGGGAATTCCCAATATAGCGGAAGATGCGATCGTTGCCAGAGATATAATTATAGCCGATTACACAGGAGCGCTTCTTCATATTGCCCATGTGAGCACTGCGGGCGCCGTCAGACTGATCAGGGATGCCAAAGACAGAGGCCTCAGGGTAACGGCGGAAACTGCTCCCCACTACTTCACTCTTACTGACGAGGCATTGAGAGAATTCGATACATGTGCCAAGGTCAATCCCCCATTGCGCACTATCGAAGACGTCAAAGCAGTAAAAGAGGGAATTAGGGATGGAACCATCGACGTCATCGCAAGTGACCACGCTCCACATGCGTCAACAGACAAAGAAGTAGAATTCGAATATGCTTCATTCGGTATCACAGGGTTGGAAACCTCCCTTGCTCTTAGCCTGAGGCTTGTTGACGATGGCATCCTCACGCTCGGCCAGTTGATACTCAGGATGAGTACAAATCCTGCGCGGATCCTCAACATTCCCAAAGGAACCCTGAAGACAGGCGGAGATGCCGATATCACTGTGATTGATCCCAATAGAAATTGGACGGTTGACCGCAACATACTACGATCAAAAGGGAAAAATACACCCTTTCATGGACAGGCAATGAAAGGAAAGGCCATAATGACAATTATGGGTGGGGAAATAAAATATCGGGACCTGCCATGAACACAAGGGTCGTGCATAAGACTTTAGCAATCGTCATACATTCCCTCGACTATGGAGAATCGGACCGTATTGTAACCTTTTACTCGAGCGATTTCGGTAAGATTAAGGGAATCGCAAAGGGCGCCCGGCGAAGCAAAAAAAGATTCTCCAATGCCCTTGAACCCTCATCTTATTGTAACATCATTTTTTCCAAGAAAGGCCGGGGGACACTCGCTCTCATTGAAGGGTGCGACGTCATAGACCACCACGCAAATATCAGGGAAGACCTTCATAAGACGCTGCTCTCCTCATATCTTACAGAGCTAATCGACAAATTCACGCTGGAAGGCAAAAGAAATATTGACCTATTTAAATTATTGCTGAATTTCCTCGGCCTCATTGACGCCGGAGCCTGTTCGGAAGCGTTGATACGTTTTTTTGAGATACGTCTCCTAAGACTTGCAGGATATGAACCGGTCTTAGACAGGTGCATGACTTGTAAGAAGCCGGTCGGCGAAGAGATCATCTACCATTTTATCATAAGCGATGGTGGCCTGAGATGCAATGAGTGCCACCGGAACAACCCCGGTTCTCTTTACGTTTCCCTGGGAACCATAAGAACGCTTCTGCTGGGAAAGGAAATAGATACCGCAAGAATCAACAAAATAACCTTTTCGGAACAGACGGCCAAAGAGAGCAAGGACATCCTTGTCGGCTTTATTCACCACCTTCTCGGGAAAGAAGTTAAGTCATTTCTGGTTCTTAATGATATCCAAAAAATGGGAATCTTATCTTCGCAATAGCCTGCCTCCAGTTTTTCATGTTGACACGCATCTTTACCCATGTTAGCTATTTTTGTTCAAATGCCTATAAAATCAAAGCAGAGGCCACTATACAACCGAGGAGGGTCAGGTGAACTTTCAGGAATTAATATTTGCCCTTGATAAGTACTGGGCAGACTACGGATGCGTGATTCAACAGCCTTATGATCTTGAGGTAGGAGCAGGGACATTTAATCCCGCGACGTTTCTCAGGGCTCTGGGGCCGGAACCTTGGAACGTAGCATATGTTGAGCCGTCGCGAAGACCCACTGATGGCAGATATGGAGATAATCCAAACAGGTTGCAGCACTATTACCAGTATCAGGTAATATTGAAGCCCTCTCCCCTTGATCTCCAGAGTCTTTACCTTGACTCGCTGAAGAATTTTGGCATAGATCCCCTCGATCATGATATCAGGTTTGTCGAAGACGACTGGGAATCACCTACACTCGGCGCATGGGGACTGGGATGGGAAGTCTGGCTCGATGGCATGGAGATAACGCAGTTTACCTACTTCCAGCAGTGCGGAGGCATCGACCTCAATCCCATATGCGGCGAACTCACCTACGGAATCGAGCGCATTGCCATGTATATACAGGAAATAGACAATGTATACGACCTTAAATGGAATGACCAGGTCACTTACGGTGATGTGCACCACAAAGGTGAGGTGGAATGGTCCTTCTATAATTTCCAATATGCAGATGTTGGGATGCTCAGGAAATTTTTTGATATGTGCGAAGCTGAATCCATCAGGATGTCTGAGAAAGAGCTGATCCTCCCCACTTACGATTACTGCCTCAAGTGTTCCCACATATTCAACCTGCTAAATGCCCGTGGCGCAATAAGCGTAGCAGAACGCACAAGCTACATAGGCAGGGTGAGGAATCTGGCCAGAATAAGCGCTGAAGGTTATCTCAAGCAAAGAGAAAAGATGGGGTTTCCCCTCCTGGGAAAAACAGAGAATATTAACACGAGTGACTGAACAATATCAAGACCTGGCTGTCCGAATACTTTTAAATTTTGATAGTCGAACTTAGAATCTTAGACTGGAGATGATTAATGGGCAAGGAACTTCTACTCGAGATAGGAACAGAGGAAATACCCGCGGCTTTTCTGCCGAAAGCCATCAGAGACATGGACGAAATTATACGGAGAGAGCTTTCCAGCAAACGAATCCAGCACGATGAGATCACGGCCATGGCAACGCCCCGGAGACTTTGTCTCTGCGTTCTTAACGTAGCAAGCAGGCAGGAAGATCAAATTATAGAAAAGGTCGGTCCCGCAAAGAGAGTTGCTTTCGATGAGAATGGAAATCCAACCAAGGCCGCCGTCGGTTTCGCAACAGGTCAGGGAATAAACGTCTCGGAACTCGAAGTAGTTACAACAGAGAAGGGCGAGTATATCTGTGCGCGAAAAAAAATTACCGGAGAAGATACGATAGCTCTGTTGCCGGAGATCCTCACAAGACTCATAGCATCCATTCCTTTTAGAAAGTCCATGCGCTGGTCTGACCTGCAAATTCGCTTCGCAAGGCCCATCCATTGGATACTCGCCATATACGGCGGCGAAACGATACCGTTTGTGATCGGAAATATAGAGAGTGGAGATAGAAGTTATGGCCATCGTTTCATGAGCACAAAATCATTTAAAGTAAAAAAAATGAAAGAATATGTGACAAATTGTAAAAAGCACTTTGTCATTGTTGATCCTGAAGAAAGGAAGAGGATTATACTTGAGGAAGCTGAAAAAGCCGCGAAGACTGTGGAGGGCAAGATCTTTTATACTGAAGATCTACTTGAAACAGTTACCTATCTTGTTGAATATCCGACTGCCGTCTGCGGGAGCTTTGATAAAGACTACCTGAAACTGCCCAAAGAGGTTCTGACGACCTCTATGATTTCACATCAGAAATATTTTCCCGTCGTTGACGATGAAGGAAAATTATTGCCATATTTTATTACTATTAACAATACTCTTGCCCGAGATCCACATGTCGTAGCCCGTGGTAATGAAAAAGTAATTCGAGCAAGGTTGGCTGATGCAAAATTCTTCTTCGAAGAGGATAAAAAAACAACTCTCGATCAGCACTTTGAGAAGTTAAGACAGGTTGTATTTCACACGCAACTGGGAACTTCATACGAAAAGGTCATGCAGATGAGAGAGCTTGCCCTGTACATAACGGATCACATAAATCCTTCCCTTAGAGATACGGTTGATCGAACTGCCATTCTCGCCAAAGCCGATTTAGAAACACAGATGGTCTGCGAGTTCACCGAACTTCAGGGTATTATGGGAAGGGAATATGCGTTGATAGCTGGTGAAAATCCTGTCGTTGCAAAGGCAATCTATGAACACTACCTCCCCACAGCTGCAGGAGGCGACCTCCCGGAAACGGATGAAGGCGCAATAGTCAGTATCGCGGACAAGCTGGATACCATCGTCGGATTCTTCGGTGTTAATCTGATTCCCACAGGTACGGCAGACCCGTATGCGCTGCGACGACAGGCCATCGGGATTATCAACATAATCATAAACAAGCGCTATCCCCTGAACCTGAAAGTCATAATCGATAAGAGCATAACGATTCTAAATGGTAAGCTCAAAAGAGCCCCCGAGGAGATAATGGCCAATGTGCTTGAGTTCTTCAAGGGCAGATTTGAAAATCTGCTCACCTCCCAGGGACACCCCTATGATGTAGTTGACGCCGTACTTGAAACGGGCGCCGCGGATATTGTCCGGTCATTTGAGAAAATCGAGGCGATGGAAACTTTCAAGTCCCACGCGGATTTCGAACCGCTGGCGATCGCTTTTAAGCGTGTAGGCAACATCATTAAGGACTTTAGGAACGGTTCCGTTGACCCCTCGAAGTTCGAATCTGAAGAAGAAAGATCTTTATACAGTGCTTTCTTGCTCACAAAGGAGAAAGTTATTAAACATATCGAGAGGGATGATTATCTATCTGCCCTGGTCGAGCTGGCCACTTTGAGAAAACCTGTCGATGATTTTTTTAATAATGTCCTCGTTATGGCGAAAGACGATAAAATACGGTTTAACCGTCTTTCCCTTCTGGAGGAAATTTCAGGCGTATTCCATATCATAGCCGACTTCTCGAAAATTGTTACAGGATCCTGATTATCTTTACTAATTAGTCCACTGTTTTCTATTTCCTTTGTGATATTTGTCACTTTCGGCGATATCCTTAGCAATCCTCAAGAAATAACTTTATATTGAATTTTTTTTTATTCTGATTTAATATGCGGCGGAACTTGACTCACTTTGAAAACATCTAAATGTAGAGTAATGATTATTACATGGCAGTAAAAATGGACGTTCTGCAAGCAGAAAAGAAAATGATGGATGACAATCCGACGATTAATCAGCAATCTGATCTCGAGGAGCAACTGCGCCTCCGTAAGGCATTGCAGGATATCACAAACCGCATTCACGCTGCACACAATACGAGGGAGATCCTCGTGGATCTGAAGGACGGCATTCTAAACCTCTTTGATGCCCATTCAATCACCATCTACACGGTGGACAAACTGAAAAATGAAATATTTTCCATGTTTCTCGTCGGCTCTCAGCTTAAAGAAATCAGGGTATCCATCAATAACAAAAGCATCGCCGGTTATGTGGCAAACACGGGTAAACCGATTAACATAGCTGACGTTTATGATGTTGAGGAACTCAAAGACATAGATAAAGACCTGGCCTTTGATTACAGATGGGATAAGAAATCAGGCTTCAAAACCAAGCAGGTTCTGACAGCCCCTATTTTTTCTGAAAAGACCCTCAAGGGTGTTGTCCAGATATTAAACAGAAAAGGTGCGGGTAAATTTACAGAAGATGAACAAGGGTTCTTGCTGGAGATCGCCGATGTTTTAGGAATAGCAATCAACAATCAGGAGATATACGGCAGGAGGAGAAAGACAAGATTCGATTACCTTGTTAGTCGCGGGTTCCTCAAAGAATTCGAGTTAGAAAGCGCCTGGGATAGATCGAGAGAAGAAAAGGAATCGATGGAAAGCTTCCTGATGAGTAAACATAAGATCTCGAGGAGTGATATCTCCAAATCTTATGAAGAATACTTCCACTGCAAGGTCATTTCGTTCAACGAGAAATTCCCCATCCCGGGAGACCTGTTAAAGAATTTAAAGAGGGAATTTCTCCGCCGTGAGATGTGGGTTCCTCTTCAAAGAGTGGACGGAAGCATCCACGTCATTATGGATGACCCCTACAACATCCTGAAGCGGGATACAATCGAAAATATCCTAAAAACGAAAGCAGTAAAATATGACGTAGCGCTCCCGGATGACATCATTAAATACATCAATCTGTTCTACTCAACGAGTGAAGATGACCAGTCGATAACGGAAATTCTGGGACGACATGTTTCAGACGAAGAAGCTGAAGAGGACGAAGG
>CAITLA010000054.1 GCA_903893135.1 uncultured Syntrophaceae bacterium
ATCAAGCGCTGGTTCATAAACCAGATGAAGGAACTCGTGGAGCTTGAGGAGAAGATCAGCCAGTATCGCAGGGAGAAACTGCCCGACGACCTTCTGCTGCAGGCAAAGAGGGACGGCTTCTCAGATCGTTACCTTGCCATGCTCCTCAATGTTCCTGAAGAGACTATAAGGCAGCGGCGCCTGGACCTTGGGCTTGGCCAGAGATGGGAGCCCGTGCCGGTGAGCGGAGTGGAAGACGCTGCTTATTATTACTCAACCTACAATGCCCCGGATAAAGTCGGTGTAAGCGACCGCAGGAAGATTATGGTCCTGGGTGGCGGACCAAATCGAATCGGCCAGGGGATCGAGTTCGATTACTGCTGCGTTCATGCGGCCTTTGCCCTCCGCGACGAGGGCTACGAGTCTATCATGGTGAACTGCAACCCGGAGACCGTATCCACAGACTTCGATACCTCGGACAAACTTTACTTCGAGCCCCTTACCGTGGAGGACGTGCTCTCCATTTACGAGAAGGAAAAACCCGAGGGTGTTATCGTTCAATTCGGGGGCCAGACACCTCTGAATATTGCGAACGAGCTCCATCAGGCGGGCGTTAAGATCATAGGGACTTCCCCGGAGACAATCGATCTTGCCGAAGACCGCGACCGCTTTCGCCAGATGATGAAGAAGCTCGGCATCCCTATGCCGGAATCAGGAATGGCAAGTACCATCGAGGAAGCTATCCAGATTGCCGCGAAAATCGGCTATCCCCTCATGGTGCGTCCCTCCTATGTTCTCGGCGGGCGGGGCATGGAGGTGGTTCACGACGAACAGATGCTCAAGCGTTACGTGGCCGCGGCTGTAGGAGTGACGCCGGAGCGCCCCATCCTCATAGATAGGTTTCTGGAAAACGCCATCGAGGCCGAGGCGGATGCGATTTCTGACGGGACCGATGCTTTCGTTCCCGCGGTGATGGAGCACATCGAGCTTGCCGGAATTCATTCGGGCGATTCGGCTTGTGTAATTCCGCCAATCAGTATTCCCGTGCGGCATATCGATACCATCCGCGACTACACGAAGAAGATCGCTGTGGAATTTAATGTCGTGGGTCTCATGAATATCCAGTATGCCATTGCAAACGATGTGGTCTACATACTGGAAGCCAACCCAAGGGCATCCAGAACCGTGCCCCTCGTATCCAAAGTCTGCAACATTTCCATGGCACGTATTGCCACTCAGATCATGCTGGGGAAGAAACTCGCCGACCTGAATCTCAAAGAACGGTCGTTCAGACACTTCGGCGTTAAGGAAGCTGTCTTTCCCTTCAATATGTTCCCTGAGGTGGACCCGGTCCTGGGGCCGGAGATGCGATCCACCGGGGAGGTTCTGGGGCTTGCCGATTCTTTCGGTCTTGCCTTCTATAAAGCAGAGGAGGCAGCCCAGCAGTCCCTTCCGAATGACGGAACGGTGCTGATCACTGTGGACGATAAGGACAAGGGGGGTGTATTCGAGGTAGCACGGGAATTCCAGCGACTTGGTTTCAAGATCAAGGCAACCGAGGGGACACACCAGTTCCTTCTGCAAAGCGGGATTACGGCTGAGACCATTCTCAAGATGCATGAGGGTCGGCCAAATATCGTTGATGGAATTATGAACAGGGAGATCCAACTTGTCATCAACACGCCTAGCGGGAGGCTCGGCAAGTACGACGATTCTTATATCCGGAAAAGCGCGATCAAATATAAAATCCCCTACATTACGACAATCGCCGCGGCCGTTGCGGCTGCCAAGGGTATCGCAGCAAACCGTGAGGGACGCGGCCGTGCCAAATCTCTCCAGAGTTACCATGCGGAAATCAAGTGATAAATGAAATGAAGATGGAAAGGTGAAGTTTCTAAAGAAAGATAGGGTGAAGGAAGCTCATCATATCAAATAATGAACCGGGCGACTCGTCTGATTTTCCAGATATAGTCCATCGTTTCAGGGTCGAATCCATTGTTCAATCTGTTTCCCACTTCACCTGGGCCAAGGTTATAGGCTGCCAAAGCCAGTTCCCTATCCTTAAATTTTTTGAGCAACATCTTATAGTATTTTGTCCCGGCCTTAAGGTTATTTATGGGACCTTCGACATCATCAAAACCCATTTCCTTGCCTGTCTCTCGTTTAACCCCCATCAGGCCTACCGCGCCGGCGCTGGACTCGGCATTCTCATCAGTCAAAGACTCGACAATGGCAATAGCCTTGATATCTTCCGGGCAAGCGTAATACTTTCTTGAAATCTGCTCGATTTGACTGCCATATTTTTTTTCTATAATCTCAGCCAATCTGCGAATCTCTTCATCCGTGGCCCATACTACAGATTTCAGTATGGCCTTATCTACTCTATTGTCACGGGCTTGTTGATATAAAGGGGTTCCCCCTATAAATCTGTATTCGCAGTTCAGGGCTATTGTAAGAATAATAGCGATAGCCGCGAAAAGAGAAATTGAAAGTTTGTGCATGATTTGCTCTCCTCCAAAACAAGCCTTAACTGGCATACACGGTGATGAATTATTAATAGTACACATAGTTTCTTATAAAGGAAAAGGCACTCCTCTATAGTTGCCTATAGACTGGAGTGCCTCTCTTTTTTTTGGCAATGGTGCTTTTACAGGGCTTTCACATTGTCTGCTGCCGGGCCTTTCTTGCCCTGCGCAACATCAAAGCTGACGCGCTGACCTTCATGCAACGTCTTGAAACCCTCGGCTTGAATTGCGCTGTGATGAACAAACACATCACCACCGTCATCCTTTTCGATGAATCCGAAGCCTTTCTGCTCATTAAACCACTTTACTTTACCTTCTGCCATCGTTTGAATCCTCCTTTCTAAAAATTTTCTCAAAGTCGGATTGCAGCTTTGACAGAAAAAAAAAGGCCACCAAGACCTAAAGGGCATGGTGGCCAACCTTTGCACTTCAATATGTCTGCTCCAACTTCTACTGTACCCTATCACTACTGAAGGGTACAAATGTTAGAGTTAATCTAATACGACGCAAGCTCAAAGTCAAGGTTTATTTTACTTTTTTCAATATGCCAAAGTTTCTTGAACAGACTAAATAATATTAATCTTCATCCATATAATTGGAATCACTGCATCTCTCAGTATGATCCAACCTTGAGAATTCAGCTCTTTCATCATTTTTTAAGATGCCGTGCTATTTTTCCAATGCCTTCCTGATAAGGGGGGAAGACAACACCTGCTTCGGTTACAATAGCAGTGATATAGCGATTTGGAGTAACATCAAAGGCTGGGTTATAAACCTGCACCCCCTCGGGCGCCACTCTTATTCCCCGGATGGTTGTGATCTCCTCCGCGTTTCTTTCCTCAATGGGAATCTCATCGCCATTCTTAATCGATATGTCTATCGTCGATAAAGGAGCTGCCACATAAAAAGGAATGTTATGCTCTTTGGCCAGGACAGCGAGGGAATACGTTCCGATCTTGTTTGCCACATCACCGTTGGCGGCGATCCGGTCCGCCCCGACGATTACCTTGCTGATCTTTCCCTGTTTCATCAAGAACCCGGCCATGCTGTCTGTGATCAGTGTCGCCGGTATATTATCCTTCTTCAGTTCCCAGGCTGTCAGCCTTGCACCCTGGAGCACCGGTCTTGTTTCGTTGACAAAGACATGAAGCCTTTTCCCTTCTTCGCTGGCGGCTCTGATCACGCCCAGTGCCGTCCCGTAACCGGCCGTAGCCAGGGCGCCGGCATTGCAGTGGGTCAGTATCTTGTCACCGTCCTCCATCAGAAACCTCCCCTGCATGCCCATTTCCCTGTTTATGGCGATATCCTCCTCACAGATGCGGATGGCTTCCTCCACAAGAACCCGCTTGATCTGGTCAGGAGAGCCCGACAGCGCTTCGTCGAACCTCTTTTTCATCCTCTCTATGGCCCAGAAGAGATTCCTTGCCGTGGGGCGGGTCCGGGAAAACTGATCACAGATTTCATAAAACGAGAGCTTGAAGTCTTCTTTCGATGAAGTGGCAAGATGGAGCGCGCCGAGTGCGATGCCCATAGCAGCAGCTACTCCGATTGCCGGGGCGCCGCGGACGGTCAGGTCTTTAATTGCCGTAATGACATCCTTATAATCAGTAAACTTCAGGTGGCGCTCTTCATGGGGAAGGGCCTTTTGGTCGATCATGACGACCGCATCATCTTTCCAGAAAATCGTCCTGATGGCACTGTCCATCTTATAAGTTTTCCCTCTGGAGGTAGAAACAAGATTGCTTCGTCACTTCGCTCCCATCGGTATATTGATCACAACTGCAAAATGCGAAAAAAGATTATGAGCCCCGCTGAATCTCTTCTGAGAAATCTTATGATTAAGGCCCCGCCAACATTTTTTTTAGGAGCTCATTGATGAGTTGCGGATTGGCCTTCCCCTCCGTTGCTTTCATTACCTGACCTACAAAATAGCCAAAAAGCTTCTCTTTACCATCCCGGTACTGCTCCACCTGTGCCGTATTCGCTGCCAGGACGTCCTCAATGGTTTTCGTGATCGCAGCCTCATCGGTAATCTGAATCATGCCCTTCTCTACAATAATCGTCTTCGGCGGCTTGCCGGTCCTGTACATCTCTTCAATAATATCCTTGGCCATCTTACCGCTGATGGTTCCATCTTCTATGAGCTGAATCATCTCCGCGAGCGATTTGGGTAGAATGGGACATTCCTTAATGTCCCGCTTTTCCTCGTTGAGGAATCGGAGGATGTCCCCCATGACCCAGTTGCTCGCCGCCTTCGGTTTCCCAGAGAGCTTGGCTACATTCTCGAAGTAGCCGGCAGTCCCACGGCTCCCCGTCAAGACGCCGGCGTCATAGGAAGGGAGCTGATAATCTCTGATAAACCGCTCGCGTTTCTCCAGAGGAAGTTCAGGGAGGCCGCTTCTGACCTTCTCTATCCATGCCTCATCCGTTACTATCGGAACGAGATCGGGATCGGGAAAATATCGGTAATCGTGGGCCTCTTCTTTTCCCCGCATGGATAGGGTAACCCCCTGTGCATCGTCCCACAGCCTACTTTCCTGGATAACCTCCTGGCCGCTCTCCAGGATATACTGCTGCCGCTTGATTTCATACTCCAGGGCACGCTGGACATTCCTAAAGGAATTCATATTTTTCAGTTCTGTCCGTGTACCGAAAGCTTTCTCTCCTCTTGGCCTGATGGATACATTGGCATCACAGCGGAAGCTCCCCTCTTCCATGTTCCCGTCACAGATCTCCAGATAAACGAGTATTTCGTGCAGCCTCCTCAGATAGGCGGAGGCCTCTTCTGCGCTTCTCATATCCGGATCGCTGACAATCTCAATGAGCGGCACGCCCGTCCTGTTCAGGTCCACGTAACTCGACGGCAAATGCTCATCGTGAATCATTTTGCCTGCATCTTCCTCCATGTGAATCCGCGTTATGCCGATTCTCTTTTTTTCTTCGTTCTGTTCAATATCGATATATCCATGTTCGGAAAGAGGCTGGGCATACTGGGAAATCTGATACCCTTTGGGGAGGTCAGGATAGAAATAGTTTTTCCTCGCAAAGGTGCATATCTCGTTAATCTGACAATTAGTCGCCAGTGCCATTTTCATTGCGTACTCGACGACCTTCCTGTTCAGAACGGGCAGGACACCGGGCATACCGATGCATACGGGACAGGTGTGGGTATTGGGCACGGCCCCAAAAACAGTAGAGCAGGTGCAGAATATTTTTGACTCCGTAAGGAGTTGGGCATGAACCTCCAGCCCGATTACCGGTTCATATGCCATCAGAGATTTGGTCTCCTCTGCTTTAGGTTTGCATGCTTTTCAAATGCAGAGGCAATTTGAATTAATTTCCCTTCTGCAAAATGTCCCGCCAGAAACTGGGCGCCTATGGGGAGTCCTTGCCGCGTGAACCCGCACGGTACAGATATACCCGGTATGCCTGCCAGGTTTGTTGATATGGTGAATATATCAGAGAGGTACATCTGCAGGGGATCGTCCATTTTTTCCCCGATTTTGAAGGCAGGAGTGGGGGATGTTGGGGTCAGGATCACATCGCAATCTTTAAATGCCTCTTCAAAATCCTGCTTAATCAGTGCCCTCACCTGTGAAGCCTTCTTATAGTAAGCATCGTAATAGCCGGAAGACAATGCGTACGTCCCTATCATTATCCGCCTTTTTACCTCCGCCCCGAAACCGGCGGAACGTGTCTTCTTGTACATATCCAGAAGGTCCCTGCAGTCTTCTGCCCGGAATCCGTATTTTACCCCGTCATATCGGGCAAGATTGGAACTCGCCTCCGCGGGGGCAATGATATAGTACACGGCCAGGCAGTATTCCGTATGTGGGAGCGATATCTCGACACACGTTGCTCCCAGTCCCTCGATGGCCTTCATGGCTCTGCTCATAGCCTCCGTTACCTCCGGGTCAATGCCTTTTATGAAGTACTCCTTCGGAATCCCCACTTTGCAGCCATCAATCCCCCGTGAGAGAAATGCCGTGTAATCGGGTACGTCCAGGGGAACAGACGTAGACTCCCTCGGATCACATCCGGCAATAACATTCATCATGATGGCGCAGTCTTCAACGTCTTTTGTAAAAGGACCAATCTGATCCAGGGAGGAGGCAAAGGCGATGAGGCCATACCGTGATACCCTTCCATACGTTGGTTTCATTCCCACAACACCGCACAAAGCAGCAGGCTGTCTTATGGAGCCACCTGTATCGGAACCGATTGCGGCTATGCACTCATCAGCGGCCACAGCAGCAGCGGACCCGCCGCTCGACCCGCCGGGTATCCTGTCGAGGGACCAGGGATTTTTGGTTATCCCAAAATATGAGGTCTCCGTAGATGAACCCATGGCGAATTCATCCATGTTCGTCTTGCCGGTGAACACTGCGCCGGCTTCCTTCAATTTCTCCACCACTGTGGCATCGTACGGCGGGATAAAGTTGTACAGGATGCGGGATCCGCACGTCGTCAAGAAACCCTTCGTGCAGACGATATCCTTGAGGGCGATGGGTATGCCCGTAAGCGCCCGGATGTTTCCTTCTCTGATACTGTGGTCTGCCTTGGCGGCCTCCTCAAATGCATATTCCTTCATGAGGGAAATATATGCATGAACACTGCCTTCTACAGCATCAATCCTTTTGAACACGGATTTAACTATGTCTGAGGAATTTACCTTCCCAGACCTGATTAGTTTCTGCAACTCGTGAATCGTTAACTGATGGAGTTCCATGCGGCCCCTACGCTATTCTATAACTTTCGGTACCCGGAAAAACGGGCCTCTCGCTTCCGGGGCATTGGACAGGGAATGTTCATGGCTGAGAGAATCTTTGACAGTATCGCCCCTGAAGGCATTCTGAAGGGCAATGGCATGACTCATTGGTTCGATGCCCGCTGTATCAACCTCATTCAGCTTATCCATATACATCAGTATATCGTTTAGCTGTGAGGTAAATTTCACCTTTTCTTCTTCGCTGAAATCGAGCCTCGCCAGATGAGCTACGTGCTCAACTTCTTTTTTTGTAATCTTCAACACCGTATCCTCATAACTACAAAAAAACTCACAACAGCCGCCAGTAAGGATTTATCTGATCAATGACCTTCTTGATGACTGGATCCGTATTGCTGTCTGCCTCATTTGCAATTCGATCAAGCTCATCATCCGTCACATGTGTGCCGTCCTTCATTTCGATAAGTGTCGCTTTTATCGACTCTGCAAGGCCGCTGATATGATACCCGCCTTCAAGGGTTGCAACCACTTTTCCACCGCAGCACTGATCGGCAATATCCATCAGCATGCGGGTCAGACAGGCAAACCCGGGGGGCGTCACTTTCATTCCTCCCAGGGGGTCCTTATAATAAGGGTCGAACCCGGCCGAGATAAGGACCAGATCGGGCTTAAACTTCATGGAGACGGGGCAGATAATTTTTCTGAAAATCTTGACATACTGAGCGTTATCCGTACCGGGTCTCAAGGGCACATTGACATTGTACCCGATACCTTTCCCACGCCCGATTTCTTCTATGGCTCCCGTACCCGGATAATATGGATACTGGTGCGTTGAAAAATACAAAACCCTCGGATCCTCATAGAATTGCGCCTGGGTGCCGTTGCCGTGGTGTAGATCCCAGTCGACGATCAGAATCCTCTCCATCTTGTGCTTGGAAATAGCATGCATGGCGCCTATGGCGACATTATTGAACAGGCAGAAGCCAGCCGCATTTGATACTCCCGCGTGATGTCCGGGAGGTCTGACAAGGGCAAAGGCATTGTCAACTTCGCCGGATACAACGCTGTCTATGGCGTTAAACAGCCCTCCCACCGCCAGCTTTGCAACATCATATGATTCCGGTGTGGCTGCCGTATCGGGATCAAGGGGAACAAATATCTTCCCCGCAGTACTAGCCACAAGATTTATATAGGAAAGAGAATGAATCATTCCAATCTCTTCATGGGTGGCATAACGCGGTTCAATTTCGACAAAGTGTCCGGCCATATCAGGGGTTTCAAGCATAGCGTAGGTCGCTCCAAGCCTCTGTGGCGATTCGGGATGTCCAAATCCGGCGTCATGCCTTAAATACCTTTCATCCTTAACAATACCCGTTTTTCGAGACATTGGTCACCATCCCTGGAAGGGTTTTTCTACACAGGCTCAAGCTATTAGCACAAAAGCAATGAGAACGCAAAAATTTTCCAAGCGTGGTGACGGCATTCTCTGTTTTTGGAAAAACATTGACAAATGCATAAATCTATATATATTCAAGGCGCTTTAGCGAATAATAAAGAGGTTGAAATCATGTTCGGCATCGGTTTGCCTGAGCTCATCGTAATAGCAATTATCGCATTGCTCGTCGTGGGTCCCAAGAAGCTGCCAGACCTTGCAAAATCCCTGGGCAAAGGCTTCTCCGAATTTCGCAGGGCGACCGATGATGTAACGGAAAACATCAAGCAAACGCTGCGGCCGGATGATGTTAAAAAAGAAGTCAATGACTTTGAAGATTCACTGCTGTATGGTAAGAGCAATGACCAGGATGACCATAAGTCCTCTCCGCCAGGCGGAGAGGAAAGAAGAGAAAACCCCCACAAAGATTCCACCTTTAAAGCTCAATCTTGACTTCACACATCGACAAAGAATTCATTTTAAGAGGAGCCGCTGATAACTAATCTATGGAAGATCCTGTAGAAGAAAAAATGCCCTTTACCTCTCATCTGGAAGAATTACGGACCAGAATCATCCGCATAATCATTGCAGCAGCTATCGGTTTTGGCGTCTGCTGGTATTTTAAGGAATGGCTTTTTCAGATCATTACAAGACCTCTGCACCAGGTCCTGCCCCCAAACAGCTTTATGATATATACCAGCCTGCCAGAGGCGTTTTTTAACTACATGAAAATCTCTTTCTATGCGTCCCTTTTTCTTATAAGCCCCTACATACTTTATCAACTGTGGAAATTCATCTCACCCGGTCTCTATAAGTCAGAGAAAAAATATATGTTTCCGTTCGTTATCTCTTCTACGATTCTGTTTATCTGCGGCATACTGTTCGGATATTATCTTGCCCTTCCTCCGGCATTCAGCTTTTTTGTGGAATTTTCGTCAGACTTTCTCAAACCCATGTTTTCAATGCGTGAGTATCTTTCCCTCTCCCTGAAGCTCCTGCTTGCGTTTGGTGTGTCCTTTGAACTCCCTGTTGTTATCTTTTTCTTAGCCAGAATCGGTGTTGTAAATTCAAAAATGTTGTCGCGAAACAGGCGTTACGCCATCCTTATAATATTTATCGCTGCTGCCATCCTGACGCCTTCCCCTGATGCACTAACCCAGATTATCATGGCTGTCCCCTTGATGGGTCTTTATGAGATTGGTATAATCGTGTCCAAATTAGCCGAAAAGAAACGCCCCAAAGCAGAAGATTTGAAAGACGATCAAAAGGAAATATGAGACGTAAAGACAAAAAAGCTCACCTTAAACACTCCCGTATGGGCATAGTATTGTTGATAGCCACACTGTGCTTTCTCATTCTGACAATTATAGTAGGCGGTATCTTGTACTATGTCCTTCACCAGGAATTGCCCAGCATTGCAGCCTTAAAGGACTACCGTCCCAGCATCGCAACGCGGGTGTACGCAGACAATAATGAACTAATCGATGAATTTTTCATGGAAGATAGAAAAATCATTAAGCTGTCCGAAGTTCCAAAGGTGGTCATTCAGGCCTTCGTGGCCGCGGAAGATGCGAGATTTTATCAGCATACTGGCTTCGATTTGGTGAGCATGACAAGGGCTTTTTATAAGAATATCGAAGCCGGTCGCATAGTTCAGGGAGGAAGCACCATAACACAGCAGGTGGCTAAATCCCTGTATCTGTCTTCGGAAAGAAGCTACGTGAGAAAAATCAAGGAGGCCATCCTGGCCTATAAGATTGACAAGTATCTTTCCAAAGACGAAATCATGAACTTATACCTCAACCACATATATTTAGGGCACGGCACTTACGGCATTGAGGCAGCATCACAAGGATATTTTGGAAAAAGCGCTAGAAATCTGAACCTCGTTGAAGCCTCACTCCTGGCCGGTCTTCCCAAGGCGCCCAGCAGCTATTCTCCTTTCCTCCATCTTGACAAGGCTCGCCAGAGACAGGCATACGTGCTTGAGAGGATGGTCGAAGACGAATATATCACCGCGGCAGAGAAAGAGCGGGCCCTTGCAGCGCCCATAATCCTCAAGTCCATCAGACCTAAAGAAAAAATTGCCCCTTACTTTGTCGAAAACATTCGCAAATACATTATGGAAAAATACGGGAGCGACGTACTGTACAAAGAAGGTCTTGAGGTTTTTACTACCCTTAACATAGAAATGCAGAAAGCGGCAAGGGACGCCGTGGAAAGAGGCCTTCAAGAATTGGAAGAACGGGAGAAATATGAGAAGGGGCTCGTTCAGGGGGCTCTTCTCTGTATGGATGTGAAGACCGGTGCTATCACGGCTATGGTCGGGGGCAGGGATTTCAAAAAGAGTGAATTCAACCGTGCCACCCAGTCACGGAGGCAGCCGGGATCAGCATTTAAGCCATTTATATACACAGCCGCTTTCGACAAGGGCATGACGCCATCAACACGGATTCTGGATGCCCCCATTGTCTATGAGGACAGAGCCTCGCCAGACGGTCTCTGGAAACCAAGAAACTTTGACGGGAAATTCAATGGGCCGACCACCCTTAGAAGTGCCCTCGTGCAGTCAAGGAATATCATTACGATAAAGGTTCTCCAGGAGATTGGGGTCGATTATGCCGCCGCATATGCTACGAATATGGGGATAACTTCTCCTCTGTCAAGGACTCTATCCCTGGCACTGGGGACATCGGGCGTCACCCTTCAGGAAATGGTCAGGGGATACGGCGTCCTGGCAAACCAGGGCAAACGGGTCGTTCCTTTCTTCATCAGGAAAATCGTTGATCGAACAGGTCATATCTTTGAAGAGGCCCAGGTAAAAAGCGAGGATGTTATCGATTCCCGAATAGCATTTATGACATCCTATGTAATGCAAGATGTCGTGGAAAGCGGAACGGGGAGACGGGTAAAGAGCATCGGCAGGCCTGTTGCAGGCAAAACGGGAACGACAGATGATACGAGAGATGCCTGGTTCATAGGCTTTACGCCGTCTCTGGTGGCAGGGGTATGGGTTGGTTTTGACCAGGAAAGCTCCCTCGGCAGAGAAGAAGTGGGGGGCAGGGCTGCAGCGCCCATATGGCTCTATTTTATGGAAAAAGCCCTGCAAGGCAGGGCCAGGGAAGTTTTTCCCGTCCCGGACGGAATTGTTTTCATCAAGGTAGACCCTCACACGGGTATTCCGGCGACACGGTCGACCCAGGATGCCATATTCGAGAGCTTTCTCGAGGGTACCACAGGGACTCGTGCAGTACCCATAGAAATTAAGGAGGCGCAGGAGGAAACCAACGGACGCGATAAGGACAGTCCCCGTTAAAGACAGTAGCCCAAAAATTACTTGACAAATCTAACTTTTGGTATAAGATCAGGTCAGTAAATTACTTAATAAGGGCAAGCAAATGACCCGTCACAGCCTGAGCAACAATATGCCTATCGTAGCCGTAGTAGTAGTATCTGTACTTCGGGGGACCGCTGCTCGGTTTCTGTGATTGAATGACATAGAACTAAGAGCCGCGGGCCCCGCTAACCCGCGGCTTTTTTGTGCTTATGAAGCCGCTGTGCAGATGAACTGGCGGCTTTTCTGTTTTCTGAATAGCAAGGAGCAAATATGGAAACCATTGGCGCAGATATAGTTATACAAATCTTAAGAGAAGAAGGTGTTGATGTAATCTTCGGATACCCGGGGGCAAACACCCTACCCATTCATGACCGGTTGATAAACAGCCAGGTCCGTCATTACCTCATGCGACACGAACAGGCAGCAGCTCATGCTGCTGACGGCTACGCGCGTGCTACCGGCAAAGTAGGCGTCTGCATCGCCACGTCTGGGCCCGGGGCTACCAATCTGGTGACAGGTATTGCCACGGCCTTCATGGACTCAACACCCATGGTCGCCCTTACGGCACAGGTGAGCACGAGCCTCCTGGGACATGACGCCTTCCAGGAGACGGACATCATCGGGATAACATTGCCTATCACAAAACACAGTTACCAGGTGCATGATGTGAATAATCTTGCAGCAACACTGAGGCAGGCATTTGAACTCGCCACGACTGGCAGGCCGGGTCCGGTCTTAGTGGATATCCCCCGCGACATTCTCTCCTCGAAATGCCAACCGGCAGAAAAACAAGCGGAACCCGTGCTGAAGATAAACAACAAGGCTTCGGAAGATCACGAACAGCTGGAGAAAATTGCCAAGACATTGAATCAGAGTGAAAGACCTATCCTCATCATCGGAGGAGGAGTTAAACTTAGCAATGCCTTTCGCCTGATCCGCGAGCTTATAGAAAGGGCGAAGATCCCCTTCGTTACAACGATGATGGGCATCGGTTCCGTAGATTCCGTTAATGGATACAGCCTGGGATTGATAGGAACACACGGGAATGAACTGGCAAACCGGATGGTGCATCAATGCGATTTTATTCTGGCCATAGGTACACGCTTCTCAGATCGCAGTACAGCACTTATTGAAGAATTCGCGCCTCTGGCGAAAATTGCCCAGATCGATATCGATCCCACCTCAATCGGCAAGAGCATCAAGATTAATCTGCCGTACGTCGGTGATATTCGTGATGCCCTTACGGCGTTGCTGCCCCTCGTTGACGAGAAGGAAAAGTCGGAGTGGCTACAGAGGATCCAGGCGGAGCGTGAAGCCATTGACGATAAAGTCGCTGACACCGGGTGCGGACAGGCGGGAGATTTTATTCGGATGGTACAGGAGGC
This sequence comes from uncultured Syntrophaceae bacterium, assembly GCA_903893135.1. Lineage (GTDB taxonomy): Bacteria > Desulfobacterota > Syntrophia > Syntrophales > UBA2185 > Fen-1135. The sequence continues at coordinate 13,385 of CAITLA010000054.1, forward strand.
CATGCCTATCGAAACAACGGTGACTGCGGATGTGGGATTGAACCAGATATGGACAGTGCGCACCTGGCAGGCACGCAGCCCCCGCAGTCTCATTACGAGCGGCGGCATGGGTACAATGGGATTCAGCCTGCCCGCCGCGATCGGCGCCAAGGTCGGCACTCCGGAGAGGGCAGTCGTCGCTATCACAGGCGACGGAGGATTCTATATGAACATCCAGGAACTGGCTACTATCGGCTACTACAATTTACCAATAAAGATTGTCGTCATCAATAACGGCCATCTGGGGATGATCCGCCAGATTCAGGATCTTTTTTACAATGCCCGCTTTACCTCTATTGATTTGGGAAGCAAGGTTGATTTTGTGACGGTTGCCCGGGGGTTCGGTATCCCGGGGAGCAAGGTTGCCGTGGATAGAGATCCAAAGGCGGGCATCGAAGCTATGGTTAAAGCCGATGGCCCGTACCTGCTGGAAGCCGTTGTTGATCCGGAAAACTATGTATACCCCATCATACCGCCGGGATGCTCGAATATCGAGATGATGTACGACAGACTTGACTGAAAAATAACTGCGGAGGATCTACCATGTTAAGAAAAGTGCGCGAACAGGAACAGACCATTTCCATTCTGGTCAACAATCAGCCGGGCGTGCTGTCCCGTGTGGGAGGTGTGTTTGGCCGCCATGGATACAACATCAAGAGCCTCTGCGTGGCAGAAACGACGAACCCCGACGTTTCGAGAATTACCCTGACCAGTGAATCGGATCCTGATTTTACTGAAAAGATAAAAAAACAGCTGGACAAGCTGGTAGATATAATCGATGTCTCCGATGTCTCTGGACAGGCCTACATTCAGAGAGAGTTAATGATGATTGGCGTTACTGTCAAAGAGGGGGCATATTCGGAGATCATGCGGGCAATTGAACTGTTCGGCTGCAGAATCGTCACCATGACAACGGATTATTTCATCCTGGAATTGACTGGCCAGCCGGATGAAACAGCAGCATTCCTGAAATTCTTCCAGTTATTCGGTGTGGAAGAAATAAATAGAACCGGGTCAATTGCTATTGAGAGAACGAAGCCCAAAAGAAAAATCTAGAAAAATTATAAAATATTCTTGACAATATTATGGGAGGCTGTTAAGAAGATCACTAAAGTGAGGAATGATAACTATATGGACGCGTTTAACATCGCAAACATCGTCATAATTATTATCGGGATAATCATTCCCTTCCATAGGGGGGCTGGATGATGGTTTGCGCTTAGTACATAGTTCGCAGTTAAAAAACCGTTACCAGCCAAAGGTAACGGTTTTTTTTGGAGAAATGTCCCTGCAGGTGTTAAGCGGGGAAAGTCCCCGTCCTCACCTTCCATGCAGGTGGAGGACACTGGAGGAGGGGATTCATAACAAGGGGGTAGAGAAAAGTGAAGTTAACGGGAGCACAGGTTCTTTTTAATGCTTTGGAACAGGAGAAAGTTGATACCATCTTTGGTTTTCCGGGTGGAGCCGTGCTCGACATTTTTGATGAGCTGTACAGAAGGAAAATCAAGAACATTTTAGTGCGGCATGAACAGGGCGCCATTCACGCAGCCGACGGATATGCCAGGGTTTCCGGCAAGGTCGGTGTATGCCTGGTTACGTCAGGTCCCGGAGCAACCAACACGGTTACCGGTATCGCCAATGCGTTCATGGATTCCATCCCTGTCGTCGTGCTGACAGGTCAGGTGGCGACCTCTTTGATTGGCGGCGACGCCTTCCAGGAAGTGGACATCACCGGTATTACAAGGCCATGCACGAAGCATAATTTTCTGGTCAGGCGGATTGACGACCTGGGACGCATCGTCAGGGAGGCTTTTGACATTGCCCGGGGAGGACGCCCCGGTCCGGTCCTGATTGACATTCCCAAGGATATTACACGGTCTCTCATAGAGGATACTGATGTATCCTGGACATCAAGTCTTTCTAATAACAACCAGAAGGCTTCTATCGAAGATGCATGTGCGAAGGCCCTCGACATGATCAGGAAAGCTGAAAGACCGCTCATAATCTCAGGTGGCGGTGTGTTGCTCGGGCGTGCGCCCGATGAGTTGAGAGCTTTCGTAAAAATGCTTAACGTGCCCATTACCTCGACCCTTATGGGGATCGGGGCGTTTCCCGCTTCCGACCCCCACTGGCTCGGTATGCCGGGGATGCATGGCACATATTATGCCAACATGGCAATCAGTCATTGCGACCTCTTAATCGCCTTGGGTGTCCGGTTTGATGATCGGGTCACTTCAAAGCTTGACGCCTTTGCGCCCCACGCCAAGGTCCTTCACATCGACATTGACCCTGCGTCCATCGATAAATTTGTAAAGACGCATCTGTCGATCGCAAGCGATTGCAAGCCCGTGTTGCAGCTTCTCAATAAGTGGATAGGCGACGATAGTTTTGTAATCCCTGAAAAACAAACGAAGGCATGGCTCGATCAGATTGACCAGTGGAAAAAGTTTGCCCCTATGACATACTGCCAGACTGACAAAATCAAGCCTCAATTTGTCGTTGAGACACTTTATCGTCTCACGGAAGGAAAAGCGATCATCGCGACAGAAGTGGGGCAGAACCAGATGTGGGCAGCACAATTTTATCATTTCGATTACCCTTATTCATGGATTACGTCGGGCGGGTTGGGAACAATGGGTTATGGATTTCCGGCTGCCATCGGCGCGCAGGTTGCGCGTCCTGACAAGGTCGTCGTAGATATTGCCGGAGATGGAAGTATCCAGATGAACATTCAGGAACTGGCAACGGCTGTTAATTATGACCTTCCCGTTAAGATAGTCATTCTCAACAACGGATTTTTAGGCATGGTTCGCCAATGGCAGGAACTATTCTACGGAAAGCGTTATTCCCAAAGCAATATATCCAATGTGCCTGACTTTGTGAAACTTGCCGAGGCTTACGGCGCTGTGGGCCTGCGGGCGACACGCCCCGAAGAGGTGGAGACCACATTAAGGAAGGGTCTTGATACTCCAAAGACGGTCGTAATGGATTTCCATGTCGAACCCGAGGAGGGTGTATACCCCATGGTTACACCAGGCGCGGCGATCACAGATATGGTCTTAAGCAAATAGGATAGACTGGAATATATCAAATTTATTGTGAGGTGAACGAGCTTATGGAAGTAAAAGAGAATACCATTTCCATCTTGGTAAATAACAGACCCGATGTTCTGGCCAGGATCGCGGGAACATTCAGTGGCCGCGGGTTCAATATCGAAAGTATCTCGGCAAATATCACGAGAAATCCTGAAATTACCAGGATCATTGTTACAACACTCGGTTCCAGGGAAACCGTCATCAAACTTGAAAAGCAGCTTTCGAAGATCATCGATGTCCTTGAAGTGAAGGATTTGACGCGTGTCAATGCGGCCTGCCGGGAAATGGTTCTGGTGAGGATGAAGCTAACCGATGCAAATCACATGAAAATCATGCAGACTGTTGACACCCTTAAGTGGAAGATTGTAAGAATGGATGCTGACACCTGCATACTGGAAGTAACAGGCGGCAAAAAGGAAATCGATGATGCCCTGGCTCTTTTAGACACAATGGGCATGGATGATTTTACAAGAACGGGGGTTGTCGCCCTGGAGCGTCAGAAATAGTCGCAAATCAGGAGTTTCCAGAGTGCACACCCCACAATACTATTGATCATTCAATTCATAACAATGAGGAGGTACTAATATGCCTAAAATCAACATCGGCGGGGTCATGGAAGAGGTTGTCACATCCGAGGAGTTTACCCTCGAAAAGGCGCGTAAGGCGCTCAAGAATGAAATTGTTGCCGTCATCGGCTACGGTGTGCAGGGACGCGGTCAGGCCCTAAACATGAGGGATAACGGAATCCGCTGCATCGTCGGTGAAGGAGACTTCAACTGGCAAAAGGCGATTGATGAAGGCTTCAAGCCAGGCGAGACGCTTTTCCCACCAATAGAAGCTGCCAAGCGCGGCACAATTATTCAGTACCTGATGTCCGATGCGGGTCAGAAGGCCATGTGGCCGGAACTCAAGCCTACCCTGACAAAAGGAAAGGCCATCTATTTTTCTCATGGCTTCTCCATCGTTTATAAAGATCAGACCGGTGTGATCCCTCCATCCGACATCGATGTTATTCTGGTAGCCCCAAAAGGCGCCGGCCGCACGGTGCGCGACAATTTTCTTGCCGGAAGCGGCATTAATTCCAGTTACGCCGTTTTCCAGGACGCCACAGGAAAGGCCATGGAAAGGACCCTCGCCGTAGGTATTGCCATAGGATCTGGGTATCTGTTCCCCACCACCTTTGAACAGGAAGTTTACAGCGACCTCACAGGTGAACGTGGCGTCCTCATGGGTTGTCTGGCCGGCGTCCTCGAAGCACAGTATAATGTTCTACGCAAGCATGGACACAGCCCCAGTGAAGCCTTCAATGAAACCGTGGAGGAATTGACGCAGAGCCTCATGCCGCTCGTCGCGCAAAACGGCATGGACTGGATGTACGCCAATTGCAGTACAACTGCCCAGAGGGGCGCCTTGGACTGGAAAAACAGGTTCCGTGACGCTGTAGCGCCTGTCTTCGACGAATTATATGACAGAGTGGCGTCCGGTAAGGAAACCGCCATTGTCCTGGAAGTCAACTCTGCCCCCGATTACAGGGAGAAACTGCAGAAGGAACTCGATACCATGAAAAACAGCGAGATGTGGCAGGCAGGTGCCATGGTTCGTGCACTGAGGCCGGAACGGAGAAAGAAGTAGGGAATGACTTAACCGGGCCGGCGTTGCGATACCAATGCTCTGCGCATACCGCGCATTGCAGAACACACAAGGAGGAAAGCATGCGAAGCGACCTGATGAAAAAAGGGCTTGAACGGGCGCCCCACAGATCCCTGTTCAAAGCCATGGGGTATACGGATGAAGAAATTGCACAGCCCTTGATAGGCGTTGTGAATTCCGCCAATGAAATCATACCCGGCCACATTCATTTAGACCTTATAACCGCAGACGTAAAATCAGGCATCCGCATGGCAGGCGGAACGCCTGTCGAATTCCCCGTCATCGGCGTTTGCGACGGGATTGCCATGGGACATACAGGCATGAAATACTCCCTTGCCAGCCGGGAGCTCATTGCCGATTCCATTGAGGTCATGGCTATGGCCCATCCCTTCGATGCCCTGGTTATGATCCCCAACTGCGACAAGATAATCCCCGGGATGTTGATGGCGGCGCTTCGCCTGAACATCCCTACCATTTTCATCAGCGGCGGTCCTATGATGGCGGGAACACTGGAAGGTAAGACGGTTGATCTCATCAGCGTCTTCGAAGGTGTGGGAAAGGTGAAATCTCGCCAGATGACGGAGCAATATCTCAAGGCCTTGGAAGACTGTGCCTGCCCGGGCTGTGGATCATGCTCTGGCATGTACACGGCAAATTCCATGAACTGCGTCACCGAGGCCCTTGGTCTCGGTCTGCCCGGAAATGGCACCATACCTGCCGTCCAGGCGGCCCGGCGGCGTCTGGCAAAGCAGGCCGGCAGAAAGATCATGGAACTCCTCAAGAAAGATATCCGTCCGCGGAAAATCGCCACGCTTTCGGCCTTTAAGAATGCCATCGCCGTGGACATGGCCCTGGGATGTTCGACCAATACGGTCCTCCATATCCCCGCCATTGCCCACGAAGCGGGAATTAAACTGGACCTCGACCTGTTTAATGAGATCAGTAAGAAGACCCCTAATCTCTGCAAGCTAAGCCCTGCGGGGCAACACCATTTGGAAGACCTGGACATGGCGGGTGGTGTCCAGGCTGTGATGAAGCAAATCAGTCAGCTCGGCGTCATTGACCTGAAAGCCTTGACCGTTACGGGCCAGGCGGTAGGTGTAAATATGAAAGGAGCTGCGGTGTTAAATAGCGACGTCATCCGGCCGCTTAACAATCCTTATACGAAGGAAGGTGGTATTGCTATCCTCAGAGGAAATCTGGCCCCCGATGGCGCCGTCGTCAAGCAGTCCGCTGTTGCGGAAAAAATGCTCGTAAATCACGGCCGGGCCCGCGTCTTCGACTCCGAGGAGAATGCCATAGCCTCTATCCTCGGCAGAAAGATCAAACCGGGCGACATCGTCGTCATCCGCTATGAAGGGCCGAAAGGAGGACCGGGCATGCGCGAGATGTTAGCGCCGACATCGGTCATCGCCGGTATGGGACTCGATACGACGGTGTCTCTCCTGACTGATGGAAGGTTCAGCGGCGGAACCCGCGGGGCGGCTATCGGACACATCTCTCCGGAAGCAGCCGAGGGAGGCCCCATAGCTCTTGTCAAGGAAGGCGACACCATCACCATCAATATCCCGAAGAAAACAATTACCCTGAATGTCAGCCCGGAAGAATTGAAGAAAAGACAGGCTAAATTCAAACCGCGGCCACCGGCGGTTAAAAGCGGCTATCTGGTCCGGTATGCCAGATTGGTTACCTCCGCAAGCACGGGCGCCATTTTGAAAGACTGACAATCACATCTTCACCTCAACCTGTCTCACGAAAAAAGGAAAGAGCGTCCATTAACATAAAATGGACGCTCTTTCCTTCAAGTTAGTGAATTGGGTTGGAGTGTAAATTCCTATAACGTCATGACCCGGTGAAGGCGCTCCTATACTTTTCATCCAGGAGCTTGTTGATATTTTCCATGACAATTCTTGTCACCTCTTCGAATTGTCTCTTGTACTTCAGCTGTGATTCCTTGGAAAAAAGCTTGAACGGTTCTTCAATCGCGAATTCCCGCAACTGATTGTCCAGAGAGAGAGGCTCCCCCACGCGATAGACGATCTGCCCGCTTTTCGCAAAGGGCAGGCTTCCTGTATATAACTGATCCGAATTGTTACAACCGACGGGAATGATCTTTTTCCCTGTGGATAATGCAATCTGTGCAACTCCTGTTCTTCCTTCACCCAACTGGGTGCCTCTCGTACCTTCAGGGAAAATGATGAGGTTGAGTTTTTTTTCAGAGAGCGCCGTCCTGCTCAATTCCGCCACGCGCTCCATAATGAGATCATAGTAGCCCCTTACAAAATCAACAAACTGCGCCCCTAATGCATTGAGCGCCTCTGACGCCTTCTTGGGGTAGGCTTCAACACTTTCATATCTGCCGTCAATGATATCTTTAATGGCCCTGTAGACATTCTTGTCGGGTCGCTGTTTGAATTTCTTCCTGTAAAATTCCTCGATTAAATAACCCATGGAGGGGACGGGAATGAGACAACACAGGTCAAGTCCTTTGGCAAGCAGGGCATTTCTGTAATACTTGCCCTTCACCCAGACCGTTGCATATGAAAAACATTTCATACTCCAGAGTTTATACTGGAAAGGCCAGTAGTTGAAGCGATCCGTGTGATTCATCGCAAAAATCACATTCTCGTCCCGTGGAATACGCTCGATATTTTCGATCTGGATATCAACGTTAGCGAAAATACGGTAATTGGGAAACAGCAATAAAGAGGCCACGAGCTGCTGACCCAGGGGTGAGGTTGCCAGTTTGATCTTCTTCAAATAATCAAGATCTATCATTCTTGCTTCCTTTTTTGCGACTTCCCCTTCGCTTCGAGGAGGCGCCTCGCCCTCTCCAGTTCCTGGCGGGTATCAACCTCCACGGAGTCGTAAGCTGTCTCTACAACCTTGATCCTGTATCCGTGCTCGATGGCTCTCAGCTGCTCAAGGGCTTCCAGCTTCTCAAGATTACCTTCAGGGAGTTCGGTAAACTTTTTCAGAAATTCCCTTCTGTATGCATAAATGCCGTGGTGCTTGTAATATGACGCCTTTGCGCCCCTGCCTCTTACGTACGGGATTGTTGCCCGGGAAAAGTAGATGGCGAAGTGGTCGCGATCAAAAACGACCTTTACCGCGTTTGGGTGGCTAACCTCTTCTTCCCTCACAATTTTATATATCAGGGTGGACATGGGAATGGCTGTGTCATCCAAGAGCGGCTTTGCCACCTCGTCAATCTGCGAAGGTTCGAAGAGGGGTTGATCACCCTGAATATTAACCACAATATCTGAATCCTCGATATCAAGGCGAGAAACTGCTTCGGCTATGCGGTCTGTCCCCGACCTGTGTGTCGCCGCTGTCATAATGGCACGACCCCCGAATCCTTCAACAGCCGCAACGATCCGTTCATCATCCGTCGCCACAGCGGCAAAGGATAAGGTATGGGCCTTCAACACCCGTTCGTATACGTGCTGGATCATCGGTTTGCCCAAGAGATCAGCAAGTACCTTCCCTGGAAAGCGAGTGGAATCATATCGGGCAGGAATGATGCAGATAACTTTCATAGATGACGATCAGGTTTTTGCAAATAGTTTACGACGTAGTCATAAACAGCCTCTTCTAAAGGACGAACGTTAACCGGGCAGCCTGTTGCACGGAGTTTGTCCATTTTTGCCTCCGTCAGATACTGGTACTGATCACGTATCTCCGGCGGCATGTCGAAATACTCTATAATGGGTTTCATCTTCATGGCCAAAAAAAGGGCTTGGATCAGGTCATTCCATGTACGGGATTTGCCTGTCCCTAAGTTGAAGATGCCATTTATCTCGGGATGTTCAAAGAGCCACCACATGACATCAACACAATCTTTGACGTAGACAAAATCACGCATCTGGCCACCATCTTTGTATTCAGTCTTATGAGATTTGAAGAGCCGAACCTTCCCTGTGTCCCTGATCTGTTCAAAGGCTTTATGCACAACGCTCCTCATGTCACCCTTATGGTACTCATTGGGACCAAAGACGTTGAAAAACTTTATACCCACGACCTGCTTTTCCACTTGCTGACGCAGCACCCAAAGGTCGAAGGCCTGTTTCGAGTACCCATACATATTCATGGGGCGAAGCGTCGCTGTTACAGAACTGTCATCGGAAAATCCCTGAGAGCCATCGCCATACGAGGCAGCCGAACTTGCATAGATAAAGCGTATATTGTTCGGCAGTGCCCACTCTGCCAGCCGGCACGTATAGTGGTAGTTATTATCCATCAAGTAATCTGCATTACGTTCCGTTGTGGACGAACACGCCCCCATGTGGATGATTGCCCGTGGCGTGAAGGGCACCTGTTCGTTACGGATCATCCTGAGGAAAACATCTTTGTGTATGTACTCAACGTAACGCAGGTTCACCAAGTTCTTCCACTTGTCCGACTCTCCCAGTTCATCAACAATTAAGATGTCATCGATACCTTCTGTATTAAGTTTCCAGATAAAGGCGCTCCCGATGAATCCGGCGCCACCGGTGACGATAATCATAAAACCCTCTCCCTATAGACTCTTTGCCGCTTTCTCAATACCCTCTTTGATCTTCGCAAATTTTTCTCCGGGCATCCTCACTGATATATTCATGACCAGAGTCCGTCCAAGGATATCCTCCGCCCGGGGTATGGTCGATCTGTCGTAGTTAGCCTTTCCCTTGTACGATGGGTCTGCGAAAGGATATTTCTTCGAGTTTGCTGTTGACCGCGCCAGAAAATGCTCCCAGTTGGGAAGATAATGCCAGAGATTCTTCTTGAAGCAGACCGTATCAACCCCTTCGCCGCTTAAGGCCTTCTGAAACCGCGCTGCCGTATCTTCATCCGGCAGATTGAATGCCAGAAATGTTGCCGTATCTCCATCAGGGTCCGGGATGTCCCTGAATTTAATGCCCCTGATTTTGCTAAGGACATCTTTCACAGCCTGCTTATTTTTTTTCTGTTCTTCTATAATAGTATCGAGCTTCCTTAGCTGGGCAAGGCCAAGGGCGCCCTGAAGTTCGTTCATCCGGTAATTGAATCCCAGTATCGTCCGCCCCTCAATGGCCCTGCTGACACTGGGGTTATGGTCATGACCGTGATCGTGGTACCACTCGGCACGGAGGTAGAAATCTTTATTATCAGTCAGTACCATTCCTCCTTCGCCGGTGGTAAGGGTTTTATAATAGTCAAAACTGAAGATACCCATATCACCGAACGTGCCCAGCTTTTTCCCGTGATAGCTTCCACCGGTAGCCTGCGCATTGTCTTCGAGGACGAGGAGTTTATTTTTTCTCGCTACCGCCATGATCTTGTCGATATGCGCCGGCGCACCGCACATGTGTACAGGAATGACAGCCTTCGTGTAGGGCGTTATCCTCTTTTCTATATCGCCGGGATCCATGTTCAGGGTCTCATCGATGTCAGACGCGACGGGAATCGCTCCGACTTCCAACACCGCCTCATACGTTGCAATGAACGTAAAGGCCGGCACGATTACCTCATCCCCCGGTCCCACATCCATAGCCGCAAGGGCCACCCTGAGTGCCGTGGACCCGGATGTAACACCAAGGGCGAACTTTGCCTGACAGTAGCGTGCGAAGGCCTCTTCAAATTCACGTACCTTAAAGACCCCTTTTCTCTCCTTGTCAAAACCGTATCTCATAAGAATGCCCGTTTCCATGACATCCATGATTTCTTTCATCTCTTCTTTTCCAATCAGTTCCGCACCTGCCATATAACTACCTCCAGTCGCTACGTTCCTTCGAAATGACACATTTGATCAGTTCTAAACAGATATATCAAAAAGATACTCGGCGGATGTTCCCTTTAGTATGCCTCTCCATATATATCTATGGCATCCTCTATGGTTAATTTCCGGGGATTGTTCTCCAAAGGCCGGAGAACCGTCATGGCCTCCTCGGCAAGCTCAGGCAGCGCCTCCTCAGGTATATTCAAATCCTCCAGGGTAGTGTAGATGCCGCAGTCTTCAATCAGTGTTTGTACCGCTTCTACGGCCATGAACGCCGCTTCGCGGAGGGGCAGAGTATCTATCACCTCTCCCATCGTTTCCGCTATGACGGCAAATTTTTCGAGAGCACCCGGCAGATTGAAAGCCATTACATGTGGAAGCATGATGGTGTTGGCGAGACCATGAGAGACACCGTATTTCCCGCCAAGGGGATAGGAGAGGGAATGAACAGCGCCAACCCCGGCATTGGCAAGGCCTAAGCCCGCATAAAGACTTCCCAGAAGCACATTCCCCCTCGCCTCCACGTTGTTGCCGGCATGTACACATGTCCGGAGGTTCGACGAAATCAAATAAATCGCCTCTAGGGAAATCAACTCACTCATAGGCGAGGCATTAATTGATGTGTAGGATTCTATGGCGTGACAGAGGGCATCTATTCCCGTTGATGCCGTGGAAACAGCAGGGAGAGAAAGTGTGAGGGTCGGATCAAGGATAGCAAGCTCAGGATAAAGGTACGGGCTGTTCATGCCTTCTTTTTTCTTCAGGTTCTGCCTGACAAAAACAGCCGTAAAGGTAACCTCGCTGCCCGTTCCCGCCGTTGTAGGGATCATAATTTTGGGGAGCCCGGGTCCGGGCACTTTGTTCAGCCCCAAATAATCCTTTGCCCTGCCGTTATTGGCTGCCAGAACGGCAATGGCCTTTGCCACATCCATGGCGCTTCCGCCGCCGATACCCACGACGACATCACATTTCCCCTTCTGAGCGGCTTTGACTCCCTCATCGGCTACCTCAAGCCTTGGCTCGGCTTCAACCTTCTGGTCGAACAGGGTCGCCTTCAAACCGCCGTCACCAAGGATATCTAAAACCTTCCCCTTGAGGTCTGTCTTGGCCAGATTCCTATCAAGAACAACGAGGGGACGGGTCGCCTTCAATTCGCGAATGTGTTCTGCGAGAGTCTCTAAGGTACCGTTGCCAAAGACAATTTTCTTAGCCCCCGTGAAGGAGAAGTTTTTGTACATGATTGCACCCCCATGGAATTTCAATGAGTAATAAGTTTCTGTCGAGGGAAAGTCAAGTCTTTTTGTTTTTCATATACCACTCCAACTGCCGGCAGAGACCCCTGATAATCTTGACTTCCTTGGAAAAGAGATTTGTCCTCCCAAGGAAGCGGCGGATGTGCATCATCCAGAATTCGGGGTTCTCCGGATTCAGAAAACCGATCTTCATCAATAACCCCTTCATATGATCATACATCCCTTCGAGCTCTGCCGATGCGGCCAGACGGGATGTAAATGCCTCCATGGGCTCCATATGGGATACGAATATCTCGTAGCAGAGGATCATGGCCGCATGCGAAAGATTGATGGACTTGTTATGTTTGGATGTGGGTATGGTTACCAACAGGTGGCAGAACCTCAGATCATCATTCGACAATCCCGTATCCTCCGGTCCGATGAGCAGGGCCACTTTATTATCCTGGGATATATCCACGAGACGTGCCGCCATCTCCCTGGGAGAAACAACAGGACCTCTTGCGGAGCCCCTTCTTGATGTGGTTCCGACAATATAGTGAAACCGCGCCAAGGCCTCATCCAACCTGTCGAAATGCTGAATGCGATCCACAATTCCGGCAGCAAAATGGGTGGCCATCTGCCTCATCTCCTCGAGAGCAAGGTCTCTGTTCCCCACGACAGAGATTTTCTCAATCCCCATATTCCTCGCACACCTCGCCACGGACCCGACATTCCCCGGATATTTCGGCTTGTTCAGAACGATGGTGATATTTTCAGTTTTTGCTCTCACATGCATCTTCCATCTCGCTCTGTTGCATTTATTAGATATTGGATATTATTTCTACCAAAAAATTGCATTCCCATCATAGTTTAAACACCTCTCTTAATGATTCAGAGAAATTCGTTCGAGAACAGAATAAGAAAATATTGACATAGAGGGCTGCCTCTGAAAGAAGTATAAAATGGAAAAGGAGTTATCCCAAATACTTTCCGAAGCTGCAAATGCAATGGGAATAGCCCTTGGAAAGGGCGAGTTTTCCCTGTTTGCGGCCTATTACGGGGAACTTCTTGCCTGGAACAACAAGATCAATTTAGTTTCTGTAAAATCAGACCGTGACATAATAATAAAACATTTCATTGACTCTCTGACGCTGTTGCCATATATTAAAGATAGCACCTGTAGGGTTCTCGATATCGGCTCAGGAGCCGGATTCCCCGGTATCCCTTTAAAGATCGCTGTAAATTCACTGAAGGTCTTCCTCCTAGAGTCATCACGCAAAAAAACGTCTTTTCTAAAGCATGTGATCCGCAGTTTGGACCTCACAGATGCCGTGGTCATCCACAACCGGGCTGAATTTCTGATGGAAGACGAAACCTGCAGAGCTTTTTTTCAGATCGTCACATCGAGGGCTACATTTAAACTGCCAGAATTCCTCCGGATGGGCGCATTCTTTCTCGCCCCGAAAGGTTCCTTAATAGCGATGAAAGGGAAAATATCTGATCAAGAACTAACGGAAGCCGCCGAGATGTCTCATAGTCTGGGATTAGAATATATAGAAAGCCATGATTTGACGTTACCCATAACCGGTGATTTTCGACGAATTATCATTTACAAAAAACTTGCTCTATAAGGCAAATATTCCTTCTAAACAGTTCCGGTTTGTGTTATCGTTTCCTCAAAATTTACGTCTCAAAGCGCTGTGTGTGTGTTCTGTTAAATCATGCGTAAAATCATATGTATAGCCAATCAAAAAGGCGGGGTCGGCAAGACAACGACTGCCATTAATCTTGCCGCAACTCTGGCGGCGGCGGAAAAGAGAACCCTGCTCATCGACTGCGACTCTCAGGGCAACGCGTCGAGCGGCATGGGCATAGACAAGGAAACCATCAACAAGAAAAATCTTTATCATTCCCTCATTGGCAAGGTTCCCTTAAAAGATGTGATTGTTGGCACCCAGTTGCCCTGCCTTGATGTGATACCTGCCAACCAGGACCTGATAGGGATCGAGGTTGAGTTTGTAAGTCTTGAAGACAGGGAAAAAAAACTCCGCGATCTGTTAAAGAATCTTGATGTTGCGTACGACTATGTCATCATCGATTGTCCTCCGTCTCTCGGATTCTTGACGGTAAATGCGCTTGTTGCTTCTGATTCCGTGATAATCCCTCTACAGTGTGAATATTTTGCTATGGAGGGCCTCGGATATTTACTCAATACAGTCAAGCTGGTTAAGGCAAGGCTGAATCCCTCCTTATCCCTGGGAGGCATTCTGCTCACCATGTTTGATACGCGAAATTCGCTATCCCACAGGGTAAGTGAGGATGTGAGAAAGCATTTGGGGGGGAAAGTTTTTGACACGATTATACCCAGGAATGTCAGGTTATCTGAAAGCCCGAGTCATGGTCTCCCCATCATTCTCTATGATATAAAATCCCGCGGTGCTGTTTCCTACATGGCCCTCGCTCGAGAAATCCTGGTCAACGGGAGGATTTAGATGCAGCCAAAAAGTTCCCTCGGCAAGGGGCTCGGGGCTTTGTTTCCCGACCTGCTTGATAGTGTCAGCGCAAGGCCTTCGTACATCGTATGCGGAATTGAAGAGCTTTCCCCCAATCGATTTCAGGCCCGCAAGGATTTCAACGACAGGGAGCAGAAAAGGCTTGTCACATCCATAAAGAAGAACGGTATTATTCAGCCCATTGTCGCGCGCAGATCCGATACGGGCTATGAGATCATAGCGGGGGAGCGCAGATGGAGAGCCGCTCAGGAAGCGGGCCTCAAAGAAGTGCCAGTTATTATCAGAGAGGCTCCCGACGCAACGGCGGCAGAATTGTCTCTCATGGAAAACCTTCTGCGCGAAAATTTGAATCCCCTTGAAGAGGCAGATGCCTACCAGACGCTGATCAATAAATTCGGCCTGTCGCAGGAGGAGCTCTCTTCCAGGGTAGGGAAGGATCGCTCAACTATTGCCAACACGATAAGGTTGCTTAAACTGCCCCGGGAAATTAAGTCAGCCCTGAGCAGCAAAACTATTACTCCCGGGCATGCGAGAGCCATCCTCATGCTCGATTCGCCGGGAGAGCAGATTAAATTCCTCAATGTCATCATGAGGAAGGCTCTCAGCGTAAGAGAAACAGAAACCCTGATTCAAAAACTGAAAAAAGTGCCTTCGGAAAAGAAGGCCAAGAAAAAGGACCCGTTCCTTCGCGATCTTGAAAGAGAACTATCATCGAAGTTAATGACAGAAATTCATATTCATCAGCGCAAAAACAAAGGGTCTATAGATATCAAGTTTAAGACGGCAGAAGAACTGAATCGACTTGTGACAATGCTCTTGAATGTCACCGACAGTAAACGGATTTCCAGGTAAATTTATTTATCAACATGTGTTGATAACATTGTTTATAGGGTAAGCTGCTTTGGACATGCTTTGGGAAAAAAGTCTTCAAATCATTAAAGAAAAGGTCAGTCCGCAAAACTTCGAGACATGGATTAGGCCCATCAAAATGTCTTCCCTGGAGGGGAACAATGTGACCTTGAATGTTCCCAATAAGTTTTTCAAAGACTGGCTTATAGAAAACTACCAATATGTCATCAAGGAGGCCATCGCTAAAATAGCGGGAATCGACCTGAAAGTGGACCTTCAAATCGGCCAGGAAATCAAGAAAAGCCAAGCCTCAGTTCGCCGTCATGGAGAACACCATGAAAAGGCACGCTCTCAGAGTAAGCGTGTCCGCTCAGGCATTAATCAGTCATTGAATCCTCATTACAGTTTTGAAAGATTTGTAGTAGGACCGTGCAACCAATTCGCTCATGCGGCATCCGTATCTGTAGCGGAACAGCCTGCCAAGAATTATAATCCCCTCTTTATCTATGGCGGTGTCGGTTTGGGAAAAACACACCTGCTTAATGCAATCGGGCTTCGCGCGCTTTCGCGCCATCCGAACATGAACGTTGTGTATGTCTCCGCAGAAGAGTTCATGAACGAATTGATCAACTCAATTAGGTATGACAGGATGCCGAAGTTCAGGGAGAAATACAGAAATATTGACTGTCTTCTGATCGACGACATTCAGTTTGTTGCCGGGAAGGAAAAGACCCAGGAGGAATTTTTTCATACATTTAATACCCTCCACGATTCAGGCAAACAGATCGTCGTCTCGAGTGATAAGTTCCCCAAAGACATACCGAACATGGAAGACAGGTTACGTTCACGGTTTGAGTGGGGCCTTATCGCCGATATTCATCCCCCGGAGATTGAGACAAAAATCGCTATCCTGGAAAAAAAGGCACAGGAAAATAATATGGTTCTGCCAACTAATGTGGCCCACTATGTAGCATCCCAGGTGGAATCAAACATAAGGGAACTTGAGGGTTATCTCATAAGAATTTCCGCTTTTTCCTCTCTAACAGGTAAAGAAATCGATATAAACCTTACCAAAGAGGTCTTAAAAAAGATTCTCAAGAGGATTGAAAGGGAAGAAGTCACGATTGAAGAAATTATAAAAACTATAGCCGCTAAACTTAATGTAAAGATATCGGATATCAAATCGCAGAAGAAGAATAAAAATATTGTATTTGCACGGCAGATTGCCATGTATCTTGCGAGAAGATTGACGGCCTTATCGTTCCCTGACATCGGGGATAAAGTAGGCGGACGGGATCATTCTACTGTTATTTATGCCAACAATAAAATGAAAAATGTCTGTGAAGCGGATAAAAATATTAAAAAAATCATCCAGGACATTGAGGACTCATTGCAACAGAGGGGTTAATAACTTTTGTTATCACAGGTTATCAACAGTTGTTTTTGCTCTATGTTTGCAGGACGATTTAGATAAAGATATCTATGAACAATCGTAACAGGGACTATTACTATTACTATCTATTATATAATAATATAACTTAAGATATAGGGAGGGTCTGGTAATGAAATTTAGTATACAAAGGGAATCTTTTTTAGAAGGTATTCAAAAGACGCTCAGTATCGTCGAGAAAAAAACGACCATGCCGATCCTCAATAACGTTCTCATCAGGGCGGAAAAAAACAAAATCACAATTGTGGCGACCGATAGGGAGATAGGATTGGTAGCAGACTATGAAGCGGAAATCTTAGATAAAGGTGATGTTACTGTTTCTGCAAGAAAACTGTATGAAATGATCAGAGAGATCGAAGGTGATACTGTTCAGTTTGAAGCAAACGAGAACCACAGGGTAACACTGACCTCTCAGAAAATAATCTATAAAATACCCGGCTTACCGGCAGATGACTTTCCCAGTGTCGCCGATGACCGCAGTGAATTGAATTTTTATAAAATCAAAGGGCAATTGATTGAGAGATTAATTCGTAAGACATCCTTTGCCATGTCGGCTGATGAAATGAGGAAGAATTTAAATGGTGTCTTCTTTGAAACTATAGATGATGGCGGCAAGAATAAACTGCGCATGATCGCAACGGATGGTCATCGCCTGGCCATGGCTAATGTGGACACAGAGGGGACACCGTTCCTGCAGATGGAAAAGGGAGTGATAATTCCCAGAAAGGGATTGGGTGAAATCAGAAGGCTCATTGAAGATGCACCGGAGGAAATATTTTTAGGGGTGCGCCAGGGAATGTGCATCATCAGAACGGACAGCACCATGCTAAGGGTTAGCCTGGTAGATGCGGATTATCCGGACTATAAGCGGGTTATACCCACGGAGAAGGGAGTCCTGGTGCAATTCGATAAGGATGCGATCCTGCATGCCTTAAGAAGGATGAGTGTTATATCAAGCGAAAGGTACAGCGGAGTAATCATTAAATTAGAGAAGGGCAGAATGGTGCTGGAATCGGCAAATCCGGATGTGGGAGAAGCCAAAGATGAGATTGAAGTCGACTATCATGACAAGGAGTTTTCCGTAGGCTACAACGTCAAATATTTAATTGATGCAATAGAAGTAATCGACGAGAAAACGCTTATCTTTGAAATTGGAGCGGGCATGAAACCGGGTGTTATAAGACCTGCCGAGAAGGATGATTATCTGTGTATTGTAATGCCGCTGAAGATTCAATAAATGGCATTGCGTCATCGCGAGGCGGCGAGCGCCGTGGCAATCTCGGAGACTGCCGCGTCGGGCCACAGCCCTCCTCGCAGTGACGAAGAGTAGTAAGGTGTTTTGGAAAAAGTGGAAGGAATAGGGAAATCATGACAGAACAGTACGGGGCAGACAGTATAAAAGTTCTGGAGGGTCTTGAAGCCGTTCGCAAGAGACCCGCCATGTACATAGGCAGTACCGGGAAAGATGGTCTGCACCATCTGGTATACGAGGTTGTCGATAACAGCGTCGATGAAGCAGCTGCGGGCTTTTGCGATACGATAGACGTCCGCGTCCGGGCCGATAACAGCATCATGGTGGATGACAACGGCCGTGGAATTCCCGTGGACATGCATAAGGAAGAGGGAATTCCGGCGGCTCAGGTTGTTCTAACCAAGCTTCACTCCGGTGCGAAATTCTCCAACGAAAGCTACAAAATTTCCGGCGGACTGCACGGTGTCGGAGTTTCCGTCGTCAATGCCCTTTCATCATACCTCGAGCTGGAAGTAAGAAGGGAAGGGAAGGTTTACAGGCAGTCTTACTCGAGGGGCGAGCCCACGAGCGAGTTGGAAGTCGTGGGGAAGACGAGGGGCCGGGGAACAAAGGTCACCTTCAAGCCCGATGACGAGATATTCGAGGAAGTTGAGTTCAGTTTCGATGTCCTTTCCAACCGTCTCCGCGAAATGGCCTTCCTGAACAAGGGACTCAAAATAATCCTGACGGATGAACGAGACGGCAAGAAGAGCGAATTCTTGTACAAGGGCGGGATCGTATCCTTCGTGGAGTATATTAACCGCAACAAGGGGGTCCTCCACAAGAAGCCGATATATTTTGATGGCGAGAAGGAAGATTGTTATGTGGAGGTCGCCCTCCAATATAACGATACGTACGCAGAGGGCATCTTTTCCTATGTAAACAGCATCAACACTACGGAAGGCGGAACGCACTTAAGCGGCCTGAAGTCCGCCCTGACCAGGGCAATCAATAATTACGCGGCCAACAACAACCTCATCAAAAACGGAAAAGATTCCATCAAGGGCGAAGACGTCCGGGAGGGGCTCTCCTGCGTAATTAGCCTCAAGCTGAAGGAGCCCCAGTTTGAGGGGCAGACCAAGACCAAGCTGGGGAACAGCGAGGTGAAGGGACAAGTCGAGGGTATCGTCTACGACAAGCTGGGGAGC